>CAXTUK010000018.1:8594-18602 GCA_964247395.1 uncultured Acetobacteraceae bacterium | reverse complement strand
GATCATGGCCGGGAACAATGGTCGCCGCCCTACCCTGCTGTTCCTTCCCGATGGCGTTCACCCGACCGAAGGCGAACGCGTGCTCACCTCGTCGGAGGCCAACGCTCTTCCGGCCGGCCTGCCGGTAGGAACCATCCGCCGGCAGCCGGACGGCTCGTTCGCGGTAGCCCCCGCGGCCTCGCTCGACGAGCTGACGGTATTGCGCCTGTTCGACTACAAGCTGCAGGCGATCCAGCCGCCGGACGCGCCCGGGCGCGCCATGACGCAGGTCGGCATCCCCTCCCCCGCGCCCGCGTCGATCCGTTCCAGGTGATGCGGATCCTTGGTCGGTCCCGAACGCCTGTCGGAGCGAGCGCCCGGAATTCGGCCGGGACCGACGCTGCTGCGCCGGATGGATGCAGCCGGCCGTCGGTTGATCCCGCTGGTCTGCACGCTGCTGGTCGTGGTGCTGCTCGCGTTCACCTACCGCCTGCCTGGCGATCCCGAACTGCAGCAGGTGCTGGCGCTGATCTTCATCTATTTCTGGTCGGTCTACCGGCCGGCCTCCATGCCGCCCTCTGCCGCTTTCGCGACCGGATTGCTCTGCGACCTGCTCGGTCCGGCACCTCCCGGCATCGCCATGCTGACGCTGGTGACCGTCAACGGCGTGAGCGTGCGCGTTCGCACGCCCCTGGTTCGGCAGGGCTTCCTGGTGGTCTGGCTCGCCTTCGCCGGCCTGAGCGTCGGCGCGTTCGCCGCGCAATGGTTGCTGACCTCGGCGCTCGAGCTGCGCCTGGTCCCTCCAGCGCCCGCCGTCTTCGAAACGGTGCTCGCCTGCGGGCTCTATCCGCTCGTCGCCGTTGTGCTGATCAAGCTCCACGCGGGTATCGCCGCCCCCGAGCGGGCCTGAGGGGCGGCCGGTGAGACGGCCCACGCGAAGGCTGCTCGCCAGGAAGCCGGTCCGGACCGACGGCGAACGGCGCGGCGTCTTCACCCGTCGCGCCCTGTTCGTCATGGCCGGCCAGACCGCGGTCCTGGGCGGTCTCGCCGCCCGGCTCTATCAGCTTCAGGTCACCGACGGCGCCAAATACCGGACGATGGCCGAGGACAACCGGATCAGCACCCGGCTGCTCGCGCCGCCGCGCGGTCGCATCGTCGACCGGTTCGGCGAGGTGCTCGCCGGCAGCAAGCTGAACTGGCGCGCGCTCCTGCTCGCCGAGGACACCACCGACCTGTCGCTCACCCTCGACCGGTTCTCCGCCATCGTATCGCTCGAACCCCCGGCGCGCGCGCGCATCGAACGCGAGGTCGACCGGCGCCATCGCTTCATTCCGGTCATGCTGCACGACTTCCTCACCTGGGACGACATGGCGCGCATCGAGGTAAACGCCCCCGATCTGCCCGGCGTGATCATCGATGTCGGGACCACCCGCATCTACCCGCAATCCGGGAAGCTGGCGCATGTCGTGGGCTACGTCGCCCCGCCGAGCGAAGCCGACGAGACCGGCAACACCCTGCTCGCACTTCCGGGCATGCGCGTCGGACGCGCCGGGATCGAGCGCACACGCGAGACCGAACTGCGTGGCGTGGCCGGCAGCGTGCAGATGGAGGTCAATGCCGGCGGCCGGGTGATCCGCGAGCTCGACCGACATGAGGGCGCGCTCGGCACCGAAATCGGCCTGACGATCGATGCCGGTCTGCAGCGCGCCGTGCTCGACCGCCTGGCCGACGCGCCCGCCTCGGCCGTCGTCATGGACTGCACCAACGGCGAGGTGCTGGCGATGGTCAGCAACCCGTCATTCGACCCGAGCCTGTTCGACAGCGGCGTCAGCCAGGCGCAGTGGGCGCTGTGGAACTCGCCGGACGCCCAGGCCAAGCGTCCCTTGATCAACAAGGCGGTCGCCGGCCTCTATCCGCCGGGCTCGACATTCAAGCCGGCGGTGGCGATCTCGGCCCTGCAGGCCGGCACGCTGACCGCCACCGACCGCATCAACTGTCCCGGCTATATCGACGTGGGCGGCATCCGCTTTCATTGCTGGAAGAAGGGCGGCCATGGCCCGCTCGATCTGCATGGCGGCCTGATGAACTCCTGCGACGTGTTCTTCTTCGAAGTCGCACGTCGCACCGGCATGGACCGGATCGCCGCCGGCAGCCACAATCTCGGTCTCGGCATCCCGCTGCCGATCGAGCTGCCGCACGCGAAGTCGGGCGTGATCCCGACGCCGGAGTGGCGGCGTGCGCACGGGCACCACTGGAACGGCGGCGACACCATCAACGCCGGCATCGGCCAAGGCTTCGTCGAGGTCACGCCGCTCGCGCTCGCGACCTATGTCTCGCGCATCGCGACCGGACGTGCGCTCGAGCCGCATCTGACCCGCACGATCGGTGGCGTGACGCAGCCCGGCGCCTCCGCCGGCGACTGGCCCAGCATGGGACTGCCCGAGGACCAGCTGCATGCGGTGCGGAACGGCATGTGGGCCGTGGTCAACGATCCGCGTGGCACGGCGCCCAAGGCGCGCCTGCCGCTCGCCGGTGTCCAGATGGCCGGCAAGACGGGCTCCGCGCAGGTCCGGCGAGTGTCCCGCTGGGCCCGCGAGTTCGGCCACTTCAACTCGGCCAAGCTCGCGTGGGAGTTCAGGCCGCACGCCCTCTTCATCTGCTATGCCCCCTACGACGCGCCACGCTACGCCATCGCCCTCGTCGTCGAGCACGGCAACGCCGCCGCCGAAGTCGCGGCGCCGCTGGCGCGCGACATCATGGTCGACACGCTCGGCCGCAATCCGAGCGTCAAGCCCCAGGTGCCCGGCCAGACCGTTGCCGATGCTTCCCAGGCGACATCCGCATACGGCGTGGTCCTCCCATGACCGCGTTCATCAGCCCTTGATCACCGACAAGCGGCTGCTGCGCGCCGAGCCGAGCTTCGGCCTGCTCGCCAAGCTCTGGCGGGTGAGCTGGCTCTATGTGCTGCTGATCGCGGCCCTGGCCGGCGTCGGCTACGCGGCGCTTTATTCGGCCGGCGGCGGCGCGCCGCGCCCGTTCGCAGCACCGCAAGCGATCCGCTTCGCCGCCGGCCTGGCGATGATGCTGGTCCTGGCGCTCACCGACATCCGCTGGATCGCGCGGCTCGCCTGGCCGCTCTACGCCGCCTCGATGGCGCTCCTCGCCCTGGTGCTCAGGATGGGTCATGTCGGCAAGGGCGCCGAGCGCTGGATCGACGTCGCCGGCGTCCAGATGCAGCCATCCGAACTGGCCAAGATCGCCCTCGTGCTGGTGCTCGCCGCCTATTTCAAGGACGCGAGCTGGCGCCGCATGGGCAACCCGCTGTTCCTGATCCCGCCTGTGATCCTGATCCTGATCCCGGTCGGCCTGGTGCTCAAGGAGCCCAATCTGGGCACTGCAATCATCATCGCGCTGCTCGGCGGCTCGATGATCCTCGCCGCCGGCGTCCGGCTCTGGCAGGTCGCCCTCGTGGCACTGCCGCTGCCGTTCGCGGCCGGCTTCGCCTACCGGCACCTGCACGACTACCAGCGCGCGCGCATCACCACCTTCCTGCATCCGGAAAACGACCCGCTCGGCGCGGGCTACAACATCATCCAGTCGAAGATCGCGCTCGGTTCGGGCGGCATGTGGGGCAAGGGCTTCCTGCACGGCACCCAGGGCCAGCTCGACTTCCTGCCCGAGAAGCAGACCGACTTCATCTTCACCACGCTTGCCGAGGAGTTCGGGCTCGTGGGCGGCTTGTCGGTCATGGCGCTGCTGCTGCTGCTCATTCTCGGCGGCATGCTGATGGCGCTGACATGCCGCCACCAGTTCGGCCGTCTGCTCGCTCTCGGCATCTCGGTCAATTTCTCGCTCTACTGCTTCGTGAACCTGGCGATGGTGATGGGCGCGATCCCCGTGGGCGGCGTTCCGCTCCCGCTCGTCTCCTATGGCGGGTCGGCGATGCTGACGGTGATGTTCGGCTTCGGGCTGCTGATGTCGGTCTGCGTGCACCGCGACGTCGAGTTCGGCGCCAAGCGCCCGGACCAGATCTGGGAGGCGCAATGACGCCCAGGCTGCTGCGCCTCTATCGACGCACCGACTATGTCGTGGACGGGCGTGTGCGGATCGCGATCGGCCGCCGCTCCCGCGATTCGGACGCCATGCTTACCCGCCTCGGCGCCCGGAGCGGCGCGCTGATCACCGGCGCCAATCCACGCAGCCGAGCAATGCCGGACGCGTGGAACCGCCGCATGACCCGACGGCTCGCGTGCTCCGCCAACGCGCTGCGGCTGCTGCCGGCCGAGGGCCGCTTTCGCGGCTGGCGCGAGGAGGGGTTGTTCGTCTGCGGCGATCCGCGCCATCTGGCACGGCTCGGACGCAGGTTTCGGCAGAACGCGCTCGTTCTGGTGGAGGCCGGCCGGCCCGCACGCCTGATGCTGCTGAACCGCTGAGCCTCAGCCCGCCAGCCGCTTCTCCGCTCGTTCGATCGTGTCGACCATCGTCTCGGCCGCGCGCTTGGCGACCGGGTCCTCGGTCGTCATCAGCAACCGGTCCGCCGTCATCAGCGCCGGCGACAGGATGCCGCGCAGATCGTGCCGCAAATGCCTCAGCGTCTCCTCCGGCAACGCCGCCTCGGCCACGGGATGCGCCGTCGCCGGGGTGGTCGGCTGCGAGGCCAGCGCCGCGGTCAATCCGGACAGGCAGGCGGCCAGCAGGGCGGCGACGGTACCTTGGACACCGGAAAGGGACGTGATCGACCAGACCAGGATCGCGACCACTGCGACGCCGAGACCGAGCAACGAACGCCGGCGCCAGCCTGCCGGCGGCCTGACCGTGTCGCCCGACGCGTTGATGACCTGAGCCAAGACGACGACCTTTCTTCCGCGCTCGTTCCATGTTGGTGGCGCATGATTGACCCTCAAGCGAGCGCCGCCTATAAGCCGCGCCCTGATGCATCCGCGGCGGCAGTCCCGTCCGCGCGCCCCATCCCCGTCCGATCGTTGGACATGACCTGTTTCAGGAGAGCGCACCGTGAAGCGCACCTATCAACCGTCAAAGCTCGTCCGCAAGCGGCGTCATGGCTTCCGTGCCAGGATGGCGACGGCCGGCGGTCGAAAGGTGCTGGCGAATCGTCGTGCCAAGGGCCGCAAGCGGCTTTCGGCCTAGGGTCGGGCGTCGGACGCGGGCCGCCGGGACGGTGGCAGCGTCGCCGCGTTTGAAGCGACGCGCCGACTTCCTGCGCGCCGCGGCGAAGGGCAGGAAGGCGGCGACGCAGGGCGTGGTCCTGCAGGCCCTCGCCCATGACGATCCGACGTCGCCGACCCGTCTCGGCTTCACGGTCACCAAGCGGGTCGGCAATTCGGTGATCCGCAACCGCGTCAGGCGGCGCCTGCGCGAGGCGGCCCGGTTGACCCTCGCGGTCAAGCCGGTCGAGGGCTACGACCTCGTGCTGATCGGCCGTGAAGGAACGATCGCGCGTCCGTTTTCCGCCTTGCTGGACGATCTGGAGCGCGCGCTCGTTCGCTCCGGCGCTCGCGGAAACGCCCATTGACCCTCATCACCTTGCCGATTCGCGCATGGCAGTGGTTCCTGCGTCCGCTGGTCGGACCCAATTGCCGGTTCGTGCCATCCTGCAGCGACTTTGCGATCGAGGCGCTCGAGCGCCACGGGCCGGCGCGCGGCTCGCTGCTCGCGGCTTGGCGCATCGTCCGGTGCAATCCCTGGTGCGAGGGTGGCCACGATCCTGTGCCGCACCCGCATCGTCCGAGAACGGCCCGACCCTGATGGAACAGAAGCGTCTCTTTCTCGCCATCGCGATCTCGGTCGCGATCCTGCTCGTATTCCAGATCCTGGTGCCGGCGCCGCATCCGCACCAGGCGCAGCCCGTCGCGACCAGCCGTTCGACGCCGCCGGCCGCCGCTCCGCGCCCCACCGGCGACGTGGCCTCCCCGGGCACCGAGCCGGCCGCGATCGCGCCGCCCGCCAACGCGCCGCGTCTCGCGATCCGCGCCCCCCGGGTCCAGGGCAGCATCGATCTCGTCGGCGCCCGATTCGACGACCTGGTGCTGCGCGACTATCACGAGAGCGTCGCGCCGAGCAGCCCGCTGGTGCGCGTCCTCGAGCCACAACGAGACCCGCAGCCCAACCTGATCCAGGTCGGCTGGGCGCCCGCACCCGGCAGCCACGTGCGGACGCCGGACAGCGACACGCTGTGGAAGACCGACGCCGGACAGATCTCGCCAGGCAGTCCGGCGACCCTGACCTGGGACAACGGCGCCGGCCTCGCCTTCAGCATCCGCATCTCTGTCGACGGGAACTACATGTTCACCGTCGACCAGAGCGTGCGCAACGCGGGCGCTGCTCCGGTCCAGCTCTATCCGTGGTCGCGCGTCTCGCGCGGCTACACGCCCGTCGTCGCCGGCTCCTACCTCATCCACGAAGGTCCGATCGGAGTGCTCGGCGACCGGCTGCACGAACTCGGCTACAAGGCGACCGTCAACGACAGCGCGAAGAACGGCGGCGTCGGATTGACCGAAAGCTCCACCGGCGGCTGGGCCGGCATCACCGACAAATACTGGCTGTCGGCCGTCATTCCCGCCCAGAGCGAACCGCTGACGGCCTCATACCGCTATCTGCCCGGCGCCGGCGCGGACGCCGCCGGCACCTACCAGGTGGATACCCTCGGCCGCGACCCGATCACGGTGCCGCCCGGCGGCAGCGCCGAGGTCGCGAGCCACGTCTTCGCCGGCGCCAAGGAAGTCCACCTTCTCGACGCCTACATGCGCGACCTGCACATCCCCAGCTTCGACAAGGCGGTCGATTTCGGGTGGTTCTACTTCCTCACCAAGCCGATCTTCTTCATGCTCGACTGGCTCAGCAGCCAGATCGGCAATTTCGGTCTCGCGATCCTCGTCTTCACCCTCTTCGTCAAGGCGCTGTTCTTTCCGCTCGCGACCAAATCCTATCGCTCGATGAGCAAGATGCGGCTCCTCGCGCCGCGCATGCAGTCCATCCGCGAGCGCTTCAAGGACGATCCGGCCGCCATGCAGCGGGAGACCATGAGCCTCTACAAGTCGGAAGGCGTCAATCCGGCCAGCGGCTGCCTTCCCATGCTGATCCAGATCCCGGTCTTCTTCTGCCTCTACAAGGTGCTCTACGTCACCATCGAGATGCGGCACGCGCCGTTCTTCGGCTGGATCCATGATCTCTCGGCGCCCGATCCGACTACCGTCTTTAACCTGTTCGGGTTGCTGCCGTTCGATCCCGGCCATATCACGCCCTATCTCCAGCTCGGCGTCTGGCCGCTGGTCCTGATGGTCACGATGTTCCTCCAGCAGCGGCTCAACCCGCCGCCGCCCGACCCGGCGCAGGCTCGCATCTTCCAGATGATGCCGCTGATCTTCACCTTCATGATGGCGCGCTTCCCGGCCGGTCTGGTGATCTACTACTGCTGGAACAATCTCCTGACCGTCGCCCAGCAATGGTTCATCATGCGTCATACGACGCTGACCAAGCGTCAGCCCAAGGTTGCCCGCACCTGACGGCCGAGGAGGAGGCGATGCTCGAAGCGGGCCGGCTCCTGTTCGCGCGAGAGGCGACGTTCTTCCACGGCGCCCAGGGCCTCGATCAGCTGCCGCAACAGCAATTGCCGGAGATCGCGTTCGCCGGCCGCTCCAACGTCGGCAAGTCGTCGCTGATCAACGCGATCACCGGTCGGCGAGCACTCGCGCGCGCCTCCAGCACGCCTGGCCGCACCAGACAGCTCAACTTCTTCGCGCTCGGCGAGCGCCTGACGATCGTCGACATGCCCGGCTACGGCTATGCCCAGGCCGGACACGCCATCAAGCGGGACTGGCAGGGCCTGATGCTCGACTATATCCGCGGCCGCCCGTCGCTGGCGCGTGTCGTGCTGCTGCTCGACGCACGCGTCGAGGTCAAGGAAAGCGATCGCACGGTGATGGACCTGCTCGACCACGCAGCCGTCACGTTCCAGCTGGTTTTGACCAAGATCGACGGCGTCAAGGATCACCGGCGCGAGGCCAAGAAGGCCGAAGTCCTCGCGCTCGCTCGCGCGCATCCCGCCGCTTTCCCGGACATCGTGGCGACCAGCGCCGACAGCGGAGCGGGCATCGCCGAACTTCGGGCGTCGCTCGCGTCACTCGCCCTCCCTCGGATGGAAGACGCGCGATGAGCATGAGCGAGGAGGGCCTGGCGCTCGCCCGCCAGCAGGCCGACATCCTGGCCCGCGCGCTGCCATACCTGCAGCGCTACACCGGCGACACCATCGTGTTGAAGTATGGCGGCCACGCGATGGGATCGGGCCCGCTGTCGGAAGCCTTCGGTCACGACGTCGCACTCCTCAAGCAGGTCGGCGTCAACCCGGTCGTCGTGCATGGCGGCGGTCCGCAGATCGACCAGATGCTCAAGCGGCTCTCCATAACCAGCAGTTTCATCGACGGGCTTCGCGTCACTGACGCCGCCATGGTGGAGGTGGTCGAGATGGTACTCGCCGGCACCGTCAACAAACAGGTGGCCGGGTTGATCAACCGGGCCGGCGCGATGGCGGTCGGGTTGTGCGGCAAGGATGGCGGCCTGATCCGCGCCCGCAAGCTGCGCCGCACCACGCGCGATCCGGACAGCCACATCGAGCGCGCGCTCGATCTCGGTTTCGTGGGCGAGGTCGAGCGCATCGACACCCGCGTCGTGCACGCGCTGACCGGGTCCGGCCTGATCCCGGTCATCGCTCCGGTCGGCTACGGCGCCGACGGTCAGACCTACAACATCAACGCCGATACGGTCGCGGGCGCCATCGCCGGCGCGCTCGGCGCCACCCGGCTGCTGATGCTGACCGACGTCGCGGGCGTGCTCGACGAGGACAAGCGTCTGATCGCCGAGCTCAGCATCGAGCAGGCCCGCGCCGGCATCGCCGGCGGCATGATCAAGGGCGGCATGATCCCCAAGGTCGAGACCTGTCTCGAGGCGCTGGCTGCAGGCGCCTCGGCCGCGGTCATCCTCGACGGTCGGGTTCCGCACGCGTGCCTGCTGGAGCTGTTCACCGATGCAGGGCCGGGAACCTTGATCCGGGCGTAGCAAGCCAGGTTTCGAGACGCCCGCGAGTCATATCAGACGACCAGGATGGCTCGGAAATCGTTGACGTTGGTCAATGTCGCACCCGTCCGGATCAGGTCGCCGAGCATGTCGAACATCCGGTAGCTTTCGTGCCCGTCCAGCAGCGTGCGTGGCGACAGGCCGGCAGCCTCCGCCCGCGCCAGCGTCGACGGCGTCACGATCGCGCCCGCCGCATCGCTGATCCCGTCGATCCCGTCGGTGTCCGCCGCGAGCGCCCAGATCCCCGTGCGACCCGCGCTCGCGAGCGCGAACGACAGCAGCAGCTCGGTGTTCCGGCCGCCACGCGCCGCCTCGCCGGCAACGCCGGTCATCGTGACGGTCGTCTCACCGCCGGACAGCAGCATCGCCGGCGAGCCCAGCGGATGACCCCGTTCGCGCACCGAGCGGGCGATCCCGGCCAGCACGATCCCTACTTCCCGGCTCTCGCCTTCGATCGCGTCGCCCAGGATCAGCGGCACGACGCCGTTCGCCCGCGCGACGGATGCCGCCGAGGCAAGCGCCGTCGAAGGGCTCGCGATGATCAGCACCTCGCCCCCGATCGGCAGCGACGGGTTCGCCGCGGCGTCGGTCCTCGCCAGCAAGGCCGCGACCGATCGTGGCGGCCTGATCCCCCGCCGGGCCAGGATCGCCGACGCGGCCGCCCGCTCCGCGGCCACGCTCCCGGCAGACACGATCGTCGGACCCGACGCGACCACCCCCGGATCGTCCCCCGGCACGTCGCTGATGATCAGCGTCACCAGCCGCGCCGGGGCCGCCGCCCGCGCCAGCCGGCCACCCTTGATCGCCGACAGTGCTCGCCGCACCTGGTTCATCTCGTCGATCGGCGCGCCGGAGCCGAGCAGCGCGCGACCGATCGCCTGCTTGTCGGCCAGCGTGATGCCGGCCTCCGGCAGCGTCAGCAGCGACGCCCCCCCTCCC
>CAXTUK010000018.1:3512-8564 GCA_964247395.1 uncultured Acetobacteraceae bacterium | reverse complement strand
GCGCCAGCACCATGTCGCCCGGCCCCGCCGCCTGCGCCATCGCCATGATCCGGCGGGCTGCCGTCGCGCCCGCTTCGTCCGGCACCGGATGCGAGGCTTCCACCACCTCGATCCGGTTCGTAGGCACCGCGTGGCCGGTCCGGGTCACGACCAGCCCCGACAGCACCACGTCCGGCCAGGCCGCCTCGACCGCAAGCGCCATCGCGGCGGCCGCCTTGCCCGCCCCGATCACCAGGCAGCGTCCGTGCGGCTTGTCGGGCAGGTGCGACGCCAGCACGAGGCTCGGTTGCGCCGCTGCGATCGCCGCGTCGAGCGTCGCCTGCAGCAGCCGGCGCGCCTCCTCGTCGGTCACGGAACCTTTGCCTTGAGATCAGTCACCAAACACCACTGTCTTCGCTCCGTTCAGCAGCACCCGGTCCTCGGCGAAACAGCGTACGGCGCGCGCAAGCACCCGCCGCTCGATGTCGCGGCCCTTGCGAACCAGGTCGTCGGGTGTGTCGGTGTGGCTGATCCGTTCGGCGTCCTGGTCGATGATCGGACCCTCGTCGAGATCGCCGGTCACGAAATGCGCCGTGGCGCCGATCAGCTTCACGCCGCGCGCGTGCGCCTGGTGGTAGGCGCGCGCGCCCTTGAAGCCGGGCAGGAACGAATGGTGAATGTTGATGCAGCGGCCGTGCAGCGCCGATGCGAGTTCGCTCGACAAGACCTGCATGTAGCGGGCGAGCACGATCAGGTCCGCGTCACGCGCGATGGCGGCGATGCGGGCTTCCTGGGCGGCGCGATCCGCGGCGGTGACAGGCAGGTGATGGAACGGCACGTCCCCGAAATCGACGTTGCCGAAATGCTCGCGCGAATGGTTCGCCACGATGCCGGCGAGCGCCACCGGCAGTTCCCCGAGCCGCACGCGGTAAAGCAGGTCGACGAGGCAATGATCGAACCGCGAGACGAGGATCAGCACGCGCAGCGGACGGCTCCGGTCGCGCAGCGTCCAGCGCATCGACCAGTCACGCGCGTGCGCGGCGAGGCCTGCGCGTGTGCCCGCCTCGTCGTCGGTGTCGAACACGACGCGCATGAAGAAACGCCCGGTCTCCGGGTCACCGAACTGCTGCGCCTCGGTGATGTTGCCGTTGCAGGCGAAGATGCTGCGGCCGATGCCGGCGACGATGCCCGGCCGGTTGACGCAGTCGAGCGTCAGGACGAAGCCCGCCACAGGCCGCGCCCGGGATCAGGCCTTCTCGACCTGGCCATACTCCAGGTCGACCGGCGTCGAGCGTCCGAAGATCGACACCGACACCTTCAGGCGGCCCTTTTCCTCGTCGATCTCCTCGACGGTGCCGTTGAAGCTGGTGAACGGACCGTCGGCGACGCGCACCTGCTCGCCCACCTCGAAGAGCACCGACGGACGAGCCGGTCGCTCGACGCCCTCCTTGGCCTGGCGGATGATCCGCTCGGCCTCGGCTTCCGAGATCGGCGAGGGCCTGGTCCTGCTGCCAAGGAAGCCTGTGACCTTGGGCGTGTCCTTGACCAGGTGCCAGGCTTCGTCGGTGAGCTCCATCTTCACCAGCACGTATCCAGGGAAGAACTTCCGCTCGGCGTTGACCTTCTGGCCGCGACGCACCTCGACGACGTCCTCGGCCGGGACCAGCACCTCGTCGAAATGGTCGGCGAGCCCCTTCTGAGCCGCCTGGTCCTTGAGTTGCTGGGCGATCTTCTTCTCGAACCCGGAATAGACATGGACGACATACCAGCGCTTGGCCATAAGAATGCTCCCCTCAGCCCTGCAGGCCGAACAAGGCGCGCACGCCGTAGCCGATCGCCTGGTCGAAAACGAGAAAGAACAGGGCGACGAGCACCGTCATCGCCAGCACCAGCCCGGTCGTGACGGTCGTGTCCCGCCGCGACGGCCAGGTGACCTTGGCCACCTCGGCACGCACCTCGCGAACGAACTTGATCGGTTGAGCTGCCACTTGTCCCCCTGTCGCCCGCGTGCCCCATCGAAACCACGGGAGCGCGCTGGCAGGGGTGGAGGGTCTCGAACCCCCAGCCTCCGGTTTTGGAGACCGGCGCTCTAGCCAATTGAGCTACACCCCTGCGCGGCCCGTGCCTGTCAGGCGCGCGGGAAGGGCGTAGAAAGAGCGGCGCACATCCAAAGTCAAGCGGTTGGAACGCCTGAGCGGAACGGTTGGAGCGGGTGACGGGAATCGAACCCGCACAGCCAGCTTGGAAGGCTGGAACTCTACCATTGAGCTACACCCGCGCCCCATCCCGGAACGAGATCACACGAATGGTGGAGGGGGTTGGATTTGAACCAACGTAGGCGTGCGCCAACGGATTTACAGTCCGTCCCCTTTAACCACTCGGGCACCCCTCCGTGCGGGCCGGACCTAGGCCGGCAGGGCGCCCCTGTCAACGCGCACTCGATCGGGCCAATATGAACGGTGTGACACAAGCTCCACGAAGCGGACCGCCCGCGCAGCGCCATCCCGGACGGCATGGAGGCGGCAACCGACCTCCCCAGCAGGCTCGCTCGCCGGCCACCGCGTCCACCGGGTCGAAGGCTCCGGCCGGCACCATCTGGTTGTATGGACTGCACCCGGTCTCGGCCGCGCTCGCCAACCCGCAGCGCCGCCTTAGGCGTCTCCTGCTGACCGAGGAGGCCGAGGCGGCCCTGGCGAGCGCGCTTCCCAAGCCCTGGCCGCTGACCGTCGAGCGCACCGATCGGGCGCGCCTCGACCACCTGCTCGGCCGCGAACCCGTGCACCAGGGCGCGGCCCTGCTCGCCGACCCGCTGGCCCCACCGCCGCTCGCCGCCTGTCTCGAGCGTCCCGGCCCGGTTCTGGTGCTCGATCAGGTTTCGGATCCGCGCAATGTCGGCGCTATCCTCCGCTCGGCGGCGGCCTTCGGGGTCGCCGCCGTGATCGCCCAGGATCGCAACGCACCCGAGGAGACCGGCGCGCTGGCAAAGGCTGCCTCCGGCGCGCTCGAGACCATGCCGCTGCTGCGCGCCGTGAACATCGCACGCACGATCGTGGCGCTCCGCGCGTCGGGTCTGTGGATCGTGGGTCTCGCCGCCGGCGCCGGGAAGCTAACCGGCGCCGCTTTCGCCGACCGCCGTGTGGCCCTGGTTCTCGGCGCCGAAGGCGAGGGCCTGCGCCGCCTGACACGCGAAAGCTGCGACGAGCTCGCGGGCCTCGGGACGCACGGGCCGATGGAGAGCCTGAACGTCTCGGTCGCCGCGGCGATCGCGCTCTACGAGATCGCGCGGCGGACCTGATGGCATCACCCTGGCAGGAGCTGGAGATCGAGCCGACCGGCGACGTGGTCGCGATCCGGCGCGCCTACCGCGCTCGCCTGCGACGGACCAGGCCCGAGGAGGCAGCCCGCCTGCAGGCCGCCTACGAGGGCGCGATCGCCGCCTCGCCGCTCGCAACGATCTCGGTCCCCGAACCGCCGGCAACGGGCGATGTGATCGGTGAAGCGCTCGCCGAAGGACACCCGGTGAAGGCGGCCACCCTGATCGCCGATGGCCGGGCTCAGGGCACCCTGACGCTGCGTCACGACATCGAGATGACCGAGCGGCTCCTGGCCTACATGGTCACGGCTCGAAGCGTTTCGCTCGTCGACATCGAGCAGGTCGCCGCTCGTCTCGGTTGGTTCGATGCAGCGCGCGAACTGCCGGCCGGCGCCGCCTTCGTCGGACTGCGTGCGCGGCTGGCCGCCGAGCGCTGGCTCGATGGCGTGCGCGAGGCGGCCGCCAAGCCTCGCCTGTTCGACGCGAGGGCGTCGGCTGCGCGACTCCTTGTCGGTCCCGCGCCGACCGTGCTCGGACGCGTCACCACACCCCGAGCCGCCCTGCTCGCATTGCTGGCCGAGTTCGACCGGCATAGCGAGTGGATCGGGGACCGGCTCGATGCGGCCAATGTCGGCGACGCGCGGCGGGCCGCCGGATCGGCGGAGTGAACGCGGGCGGCGTTGCGCGTGTCGTGCTCGGCGCCAGCGGGATCGTCGCCGCGTTCGTGGCGCTGCTTCCTGCCGCGATCGCGATGCTGATCGCTCTCTTCGACGTCAGCGCGCACGGCCTGCTCGGCATGTCGGGCACGCTGGTCGGGCTTGCCGCACCGTTCGGCGGCGGGAGGGGCGCCCTCGCGACCTATCGCGGCGTCGAGATCGACTTGCCTCGCGCGGCATCGCTGTCGTTTCTTCGAGGCCTGCCGCCGATCGGCATGATCGTGTTCGCCATTGCCGGAAACGGCGCGCGTCCGCGCACCCGCTGGACCTGGGCCACCGCTTGCAGCGGCCTTGCCTGCGCGACTGCGGGATGGCCGGCGGCTCCGGGCTGTCTCGCCGGCGTCAGCCTGCTGGTCCGGGCGTGAACGTGACCGTGCGCCCGACCGCCAGTCAGATCACGTAGTCCACCGGCGGCAAGGTCTGGTCCATCGTCAGCGCCGGCATCGCGGTGTGCCGGACGCCGAGCGGCCGCGCCGGATTACCGACGACGGTGGTGTAGGCGTGCACCGGTTCGAGCACGATGCTGCCCGCGCCGATCTTCGCACCTTCACCGACCTCGATGCTGCCGAGCACCTTCGCACCGGCCCCGATCAGCACGCCGCGCCTGATCTTCGGGTGCCGATCGCCGCACTCCTTGCCGGTGCCCCCGAGCGTCACGCCTTGCAGGATGGAGACGTCGTCGTCGATCACCGTCGTCTCGCCCACGACGATGCCGGTGCCGTGATCGATCAGGATACGGCGTCCGACCCTGGCCGCGGGGTGGATGTCGAGCCCGAAGATTTCCGAGCCGCGCGATTGCAGGGCCAGCGCCAGGTGGCGCCGCCCTTCCGACCAGTACCAGTGCGCGGCCCGATGCGCCTGCAGGGCCTGGAACCCCTTGAAGAACAGGAACGGCGTCACGTGGTCGGGGCAGGCGGGGTCGCGATCGCGGACCGCCATCAAGTCCTCCGACGCCGCGTCGAGGATGGCGGGCTCGCGCGCGATCGCGTCGGCGATCAGGCGGCGCAGCTTGTCTGCATCCAGGCCGTCGCCCGCGAGCTTGAC
>CAXTUK010000018.1:0-3501 GCA_964247395.1 uncultured Acetobacteraceae bacterium | reverse complement strand
GCGCACGCCGCCCCTTATCGCCGCGCGCCCGCGCCCTCAACGAGGCCCGCGAGGGCGGGTTCGTCGCCGGCAACCCGCGCCGCCTCGGCGCTGAGGATGTCCCACAGTCCGATCCGCCGCAGCGTGATCGCGTCCGGCTTCTGCCGCAGAGTGGTCGTCATGATCGGGCAGCGCTTCCTTGTTTCGTTCCCCCATCTGGGAAGCCGCTGGCGATCGCGCCAGAACCGCCCCCTAAGCCCATTGCCTTGCGCATGAACAGCCGCTTGAGCGGCGCGACACGACCAACCCCGGCCAGGCCCAGGTCGCGCGCGGCGCGGAGCAGCGGGTTGTCGTTGCTGAACAACTGGTCGAGCAGGTCGGTCGCGGCCAGCATGGCGAGGTCGTCGGGCCGGCGCATCGCCTGATAGCCGGCAAGCAGCGACGCGTCGCCCGGATCGGCTCCCGTCCGCACCGCGGCGCCGATCAGCCCGCCGAGCGCGATCGCGTCGCGCAGACCGAGGTTGAGTCCCTGTCCCGCGATCGGATGGATGCCATGCGCGGCATCGCCGACCAGTGCCAATCGCTCGGCCACGTAACTGTGCGCGTGCATCGCAGAGAGCCGATAGAGCCATCGCCGCCCGACCGGCCGAACCGCGCCGAGATGGCCGCCCAGCCGTCGCCTGATCTCGTGGGCGAAGATCGCGTCGTTCGCCGCCATCATCCGATCGGCGAGGTCACTTTTCTCCGTCCAGACGATTGCCGAGAGGTGGTCCGCTTCGTCGGTCGACGCCATCGGCAACTGCGCGAACGGTCCTGCCGGCAGGAAATGCTCGAGCGCCTGGTTCCCATGCGGGTGCTGGTGGGCGACCGCACTGACGATCCCGCTCTGCCGGTAGGCGATCCTGGTCACCGCGATCCCCGCGGCACGGCGGAGCGGGCTCTCGCGCCCCTCGGCCGCCACCACCAGCCGGGCGCGGATGATGCGCCCGTCGGAAACGGCGAGCGTGGCGCGGCCTCCCTCGATACCGGCCGGACGTACTTCGGCCGGCGCGACCACGTGGACGCCTGCCTGGTGCAGGGTCGCATTAAGGGCCATTCGCAGGCTGCGCGCCTCGATCATGAAACCGAACGGTCCGGCGCCTGCTTCGTTCTCGTCGAAATGCAGGAACAGCGGCGACGCCCGGCCGCCGAGCTTGCCGTCGCTCACCCTGATCGCCTCGATCGGGCAGGACGGCAGAGGCAGATTGGCCCATACGCCGGCCGGCTCGAGCAGATCCCGACGCGAACCCGACGCGATCGCGTAGGCGCGCCCATCGAAGTCGGGATGCTCCATCGGCGGCAACGCCCGCCGATCGACGAGGGCAACCGACACTCCGGTCGTCGCCAACAGGCTGGCCAGCGACGCTCCGACCGGTCCGGCCCCGACGACGCACACATCGACCTCGATCATCATCGCCTGGCACGCTCATCGGAAAGGTGCGATTGGCCGGGTGCAGTCGGATAAGAGCGCTGCCGCCGAGCGACGGAGGAAGATGAATAAAGCTCATCGTGGCCATCATCAAGCCCTTCAAGCTCGACGAGGTGCGCGACGCACTGACGCCACTCGGCGTCCAGGGCCTGACCGTCTCGGAGGTGAAGGGTTTCGGTCGCCAGAAGGGCCAGACCGAGATCTATCGCGGGGCGGAATATCACGTGAGTTTCCTGCCCAAGGTGAAAATCGAGATCGCCGTTCCCGATACACTCGTCGACCAGGTCATGGAAGCGATCACCAGGGCGGCTCACACCGGCAAGATCGGTGATGGCAAGATATTCGTGCTGGACGTCCGGCGCGCGGTCCGCATCCGGACCGGCGAGCTCGACGACGAAGCGCTCTGACCGCGCTGCGACGGGTGGATCAGCTGATCGGGTTCGACAGGATTTTCCGCACGCTCGCCACCAGCTCGCCCGGACCATAGGGCTTGCGGAGCAGTGCAACCGCCTTGTCCCGGCGCCAGTCAGGCCCCAGCACGTCCGGCCGGCCGGTCGCGACGATCACCGGCAACGACGGCGAGCGGACCCGCATTTCGCTCGCGACGTCGAGACCCGTCTTGCCGCCCGGCAGATGGATGTCGGTGACCAGAACCGACACCGGAATGGATGACTGGTCGACCATCCGGAGCGCCTCGTCGGCGGTGCCGGCGTGAATGACGTCGAAGCCGGCATCGATCAGGCTCTCGGCCATGATGCTTCGGATCAGCAGTTCGTCTTCGACCAGCAGGACACACAATCTCGGTCAACCTTCCTGGATGCCCGTTAACGCCACCCAAACTCGCAGCCTGCCGCTCCGTTTCGTAACTTGCCGTTCCAGCTCGATCACGATGCGCTGGACGCGGTGGACGGGTCACAAGTTGGTCTGGGCGTCGGCCGGCGGCTCGTCGTCGGGGCGGTAGTAGAGAGAGGCGCATTCGGCGGCGAGAACGCCGCGGCGCACACGCACGTCGCTGCGCCATGCGTCGTCGATGATGTCGAGCACGTCGATGTGCTGGTCCTCGAAATACATCCGGTGGACCTGTCGCCGCTCGGCGCCGTAGACGATCCGGGCAATGCTGGCCCAGATGCTCGCCATGCTGCACATCCCGCAGGGCTGCAAGGTCGAGTAGAGGGCGGCTCCGCGCAGGTCGTCACGGCCGAGGCGTTCGCAGGCGCGACGCATCGCCACCAATTCCGCATGCGCGGTCGGATCGTGGCGCAAGCCGACCTCGTTGTGGGCTTCGCCGACGACGGCGCCGTCCAGCACGATCACGCAGCCGATCGGCGACGCCCCGGGTTTGCCGCGCGCGAGCATGGCAAGCTGCAGCGCACGCCGCATGAACGCCTCGTCGACCGCTTCCTGCTCCGTCATCGCACTACCAGTTCGGCCAGAGCCCCGGCGTGGCGATCTCGATCGAGTAGCCCTCGGGATCGCGGAAGTAGAGACTGGTCCCGCCGCGAGGCCAGACGACATGGCTCTCGAGGGCGACGCCGGCTGCAGCCAGGGCCGCCTCCCAGGCGGCCAGTTCGCCCCAGGGCATCCCGAAGCAGACATGCTGGTGGCCGGTCGCATCGTGCGGCGGGATGTCGCCGGTCGGTGTCGGGCTCGGCTTGGTGGAGCCCCCGCGCCGGAACAGCAGCAGCACCGAGCCGCCTGGCACCCCCATGCCGGCCATCCGGTCGTCGCGAAGGTGGCACTCGAGCCCGAGCACGCGCTGGTAGAACGCCTGCGCGCGATCGAGATCGTCGACGTAGAGCGAGACTTCGAGCGTGTGGCTGAGGCGTGCGGCGCGTGTCATGCGGGGCTCAACGCGTCAGACCCGAGCCGGCTTTGCGGCTGGCGAAGCGAGTGGATGCCCCAAACCGCATCGGTGTCCGTTCGTGTCTTGAACCTGTTGGCGGTCCCGGGGGTCCAGCCCCTGGCGGGGTTTGGGGCGAAGCTCCAAGTCCTTGCTGTCTTTGTTTCGAGAACTTGCACGGTCCTGGGCTGTGGTTTTGCGTCCGGGGCAGGGT
>CAXTUK010000017.1:0-19153 GCA_964247395.1 uncultured Acetobacteraceae bacterium | reverse complement strand
CTGGTAGTGGGCGAGCAGGACCGGGCCGGCAGCGGCGAAGGCCAAGCCGGCGGCGAACCAGATCGCGCCGTAGATCCAGGCGAGTACGCGGGCTGGACGTCCGGTCCAGGCGACGGGAGCCAGGAGCGACGCGGCGGCAAGGCAGGCGATGGCCGGATAGGTTGGCAGCACGTAGTGCGGAAGCTTGGTGGCGATCAGTTCGAAGGTGATCCAGGTCGGCAGGATCCAGCACAGCAGGAAACGGACCTCCGGCGTGCCCCGGCGCGCCCAGGCAAACGGGATCGCGAGCGCGGCGAACAGCGAACCCGGCCAGAACGAGGCGAGGAACAGCGCGAGATAGGTGCCGGGCGGCGCGCCATGGGATTCCTGGCCGCCGGCGACCTTGCCGAGCAGGTTGTGGCCGACGGCGGTGGCGAAGAAGTGACCGTGGCTGACGCGCAGGATGGCGATGCACCAGGGCAGCACGACCGCCAGCATCAGCGGCACGCCCCACCCCGGGTGCAGACGACGCCACATGTCGAGACGACGCTCGAGAAGCGAGAGGAAAATCGGGGTGCCGAGCGCCGGGATCAGCCCGACCGGGCCCTTGAGCATCAGGCTGCAGCCGAGCGCGAGCCAGTAGATCGCGGCCGCCGCCGGACTGTTCGCGGCCAGGAGAGCGCGAAGTGCCACCAGCACCGTGGTCAGCAGCGTGGTGTCGATCGTCGCCATCCGGCCTTCGGCGTTGAAAAGCACGCTGACCGCCAGCAACAGGCCGGCCAGGAACCCGACCTCGGCGCCGAACAGCGTGGCGCCGATCGATGCGGTGAGCAGCACGTCGGCGACGCCAGCGACGAGCGACGGGATGCGGTAGGGCCACGCGGCGCCGGAGGGCGCGTCCGAGCCGGTGATCGCCTCGACGATACGGACGGTGCCGGCCTCGAGCCAGTAGATGCCGGCCGGCTGCAGCCAGCGCGGCTGGTCCTGGAAGCGGATGTCGATCAGGTCACCGGTCTGGAGCATCTGCCGCGAGGCTTCCAGGTAGCGGCTTTCGTCGCGGTCGAGCGGCGGCAGCGAGATCCTGCCAGGCAGCAGAGTCAGAAGGGTGAAAACCACGAGGAAAAGGAAGCGGCGAAGAGAAAGGGGCTCCACCGGCTGGGGCCGTTGGCCCGAGACCCCGCTACTCAAGTCATGGGTTCCAAGGGCGCGGCCCTTGGCCGGGTTCGGGGCAGAGCCCCGAGGAGTCATAACTCAGTCACCTTGCCCGGCTTGGTGCTCCGCGTGCGCAGCCAGACGACCCCGACCAGGTCCCAGATGCCGACCAGGGCGCGGTTGAGATTGTTGTATTTGGATATGCCGGCGATGCGGGGGCGGTGGCCGACCGGGCGGAGAATGACGCGCTTGCCGTCGTACTGGAACAGGGCGGGCAGGAAGCGGTGCTGGCCGTTGAAATGAGGCAGGCGGAGGTAATCCTCGCGGCGGAACACCTTGGTGGGGCTGGTGGTGTCCGGGCAGTCGTCCTGCAGGATGCGGCGCCGGACGCCGTTGGCGATACGGCTGGCGACGCGCTTGTTGCCTTCGTCGCGACGATCGAGGCGGACGCCGATCACCACCGGGTAGGGCGGACCGGCGGCCTCGGCGGTCTCGAGCATGAGCGGGATCTGGGTCGGGTCGTCCTGCCGGTCGCCGTCGATGGTGGCGATCCAGTCCGATCGGGCGGCGGCGACGCCGTTGCGGAGTGCGATCGCCTTCCCCTCTCGTGCAGCGTGCTGGATGACGCGGAGCTGCGGCATCCGGGCGCGGGCGGCGAGCACGCGGTCGGCGGTCCCGTCGGTGCTGCCGTCGTCGACGAAGATGACCTCGTAGTCGCCGCGCAAAGGTACGAAGGCGTCGGCGATCTCGTCGCAGGCGCCGTCGACGTTGTCGGCCTCGTTCAGCACCGGAACGATGAGCGAGAGGCGCGGCATCCGGGATGGTCAGGCGGCGCGGCGCGAGCCCAGCGCCGTGGGAAGATTGGCGATCGCGCGGTCGATCGTTGGGGCGTCCTGCTCCGCGCCGAAGGTCTCGCGCAGGATGCGGCTTGACGCTTCGACGGCGAGGTTGGCGGCGGCGGCGCGGACTTCCTTGATCGCGTTGGCCTCGGCGGCGCGGATGCGGTCGGTGACCATCTGCTCGCGCCGGGCCTGGGTATCGGCGGCGGCCTGAGCCAGTTCGTGGGTGAGACGTTCCGCTCGGTTGCGGGCGTGCTCCAGCATCTCGTGGGCGGTGCGGAGCGCCTCGGCCTGCCGGTTCTGCGCGTCGAGCAGCATCGCTTCGGCCTCGTGCCTCAGGCGCCGGGCTTCGTCGAGCTCGCTCTGGATGCCCTTCGAGCGGGTGTCGACGGCACCGAAGATGCCGGCGATGAGCTTGCGGCCGAAGATCGCGACGAACAGGACCACCGCGACGGTCACCCAGAAAGTGCCGACGGACCAGAAATGACGGTGAAAGGCGAGATATTCCATGGGCCGGCTCCGTTCAGGCCGCCTGGATGTCGGCGAGCGTTCGGTCGAGGGTGCCGCGGTCGGGCTCGTGGCCGGTCAGGCGCTCGAGCAGGTTCGCCGCGACCTGTTCGGCGATCGGCAGCAGGCTCGTCATCGCCTCGCCGCGTGCCTGCGCGATCTGCTGCTCGGCGCGGGCAAGTTCGGTCTCGAGCGTGGCGTTGGAGGCTTCCTGCTGGGCGTGGGCCAGCGCCTTGGCATGCTCGATCGCGGCGTTCACCGTCCGCTCGCTTTCGGCGCGGGCTTCGGCGATCGCGCGGTCGAGTGCGGCCACGGCCTGCTCGGCGGTCCGGCGCGCCTCCTGCGCCGCATCGAGATCATCGCGGATGCGCGCGGTACGGTCGGCGATGATGGCGCCGACCTGCGGCAGCAGCCAGTTCCGAAGCAGCGCGTAGAGCACCGCCATGATGATCGCCATCCAGACGACCTGGGCGATCGTCAGCGGATTGGCGAAATCCATCTGTGGTAGCTTGCTGGAAGCGGCGTAGGCGGCACCGGGCGAGGCGGCCGTCGACGCGATGGCCCAGCGCATGGCGCGCATGGCGGGGTCCGCGCCCCCCGCGTCAGGAGAACAGCAGGATGAGCGCGATCACCAGCGCGTAGAGGGCGACGGCCTCGGTGAGCGCGAAGCCGAGCAGCACTTCGCGGAACATGCGGTCGCGGGCGGCCGGATTGCGGCCCACGGCGGAGACGAAGGAGCCGAACAGGTTTCCGATGCCGACACCTGATCCGGCTACGCCGATCGTGGCGAGGCCCGCGCCGATGTCGCGAGCGAGGATGGCGGAGTCGAGGGCCATGGGAGGTGTTCCTGTTGTCTGGACCGTTTCGCGGTGAGCTTATGGAGAAAGCTTCCGTCCGGGGCAACCAGCGGCGATCAATGGTGCGCGTTGATGGCATCGTTCAGGTAAAGGCAGGTGAGCACGGCGAACACGTAGGCCTGCAGGACGGCGACCAGGAACTCGAGCGCGGTGAGCGCGAAATTGAGCCCCAGCGGGATGATCGACGCGATCACCCCGACGGTGCCGAGGCTGGCGCTGAGCAGGAGCATGAAGCCCGCGAACACCTCCCACATCACATGGCCGGCGGTGATGTTGGCGAACAGACGAACCGACAACGAGATCGGCCGGGTGAGGTAGGTGATCACCTCGATCGGGACCAGCAACGGCAACAACCAGACCGGCACGCCGGAGGGCGCGAACAGCCTGAGGAAACCCACCCCCTGGAACACGAAGCCGAGCACGGTCGACAGGATGAAGATGAAGATCGCGATCGCGAAGGTCACCGCGATATGCGAGGTGAACGGGAAGAAGTAGGGGAACAGGCCAAGCAGGTTGCCCATGAGCAGGAAGCTGAAGATCAGGAAGACGAACGGAAAGAAACGCGTCCCCTCCTCGCCCATCGTGTCGGTGACCAGCCGGTGAGTGAACTCGTAGAACATCTCGACCACGCCCTGCAGGCGCCCGGGGACAGTTGCGCGGGCGGAGATCGCGGCGGCCATCGTGACCACGATGATGCCGGCCGAGAGCAGCATCATCTCGTTGGAGTTGGTGAAGTTCACTACCCGTCCGACCGGTCCGAGGCCGGTGACGAGGGTGAACTGGCCGAGCGGGTCCATGCCCTGGGATGCCATCGATGAACCCTCCCTACCTGATGCCGGAGCGGCCGGCGGGTGCGACGGACCGCATCAGACTTCGCACGCCCGCCGCGACGCCGAGCGGCACGAAGGCGACCATAACCCAGGGCCGCGTGCCGAAGACGCGGTCGAGGCCATAGCCGATCGCGCAGGCGACGGCTACCGAGGCGACCATCTCGACGCCGAGCCGGACGGCGAAGGTGAGCGGGTGCGGCTCGCCCGACACGTCCGGAGCCACGGGCGGCCCGAGACCAGCCCGTTTGCGGGCCTTCTGCAGACGCTGGTCGAACTGACCGTCGTCCAATCGATCCCCCGTTCCAACGGCGTGACAGGTTGCTAGGGTGGCGCTCGAATGGGTGTCAAGGAGCGTTGATGGGGACGGTCCGGGTCGGCGTTGGCGGCTGGAGCTTCGCACCATGGCGCGAAACGTTCTACCCGGCGTCGGTCAAAAAGAAGGACGAGCTCGCCTATGCGAGCCGGGCGCTGACTTCAATCGAGATCAATGGGACGTTCTACCGCACCCAGACGCCGGAGGTGTTCAGGCACTGGCGCGCGTCGGCGCCGAAGGATTTCGTCTTCGCGGTGAAGGCGGCGCGGGCGACAACGCATGTGGGCGACGCCGAACGGGCGGCCCAGTCGGTCGAGCATTTCCTGTCCTCCGGGATCACGGAGCTCGGGCCGGCGCTGGGACCGATCCTGTGGCAGTTCGCGCCGACGCGGAAATTCGAGGAAGGCTGGTTCTCGGCGTTCCTGGGATTGCTGCCGGACGCGCGCGACGGCGTGCGGCTCCGGCATGCGATCGAGATGCGCCATCAGGCCGCGTCCGATCCGCGGCTGCTGGAGCTGCTGCGCGAGCGGGGGGTGGCGCTGGCGCTGGTCGAACGGCCCGACGAGCCGATGCGTTCGGACGTTACGGCCGATTTCGCGTATGTGCGCCTGGAGAGCACGGTCGATGAGGAGCCGGCGGGCTATCGAGGCGCCGACATCGCATCGTGGGCGAAACGGCTGCGGGCGATGGCAAGGGGGCACGACGTGTTCGCCTACGTCATCGCCGGCGCCAAGCACCGCAATCCGGCGGCGGCGCAGGCGCTGATCGCGGCGGTCGGTGCGCACGAAGGGAGTGCCCAATGACACGATCCATGGCGTTCGGCGAGGTCCGATGAGCGGGCCGCCCCTGGCGAGGCGCGAGCCCGTCACCATCGAGCAGCTCGGGCGAACGCGTGTCGACGAGTATGCGTGGATGCGCGACCAGAACTGGCAACGCGTGCTGCGCGATCCGTCGGTGCTTCGCGCCGACATACGGGCCCACCTGGAGGCCGAGAACGACTACACGCGCGAGGCGCTGCAGGACACTGAGACACTGCAGGCGGCGATCTTCGCCGAGATGCGCGGCCGCATTCTCCAGGAGGACAGCTCCGTCCCGATGCCCGATGGCGGTTTCGACTACTACGTGCGCTACGAGCAGGGTGCACAACATCCGGTGCATGCGCGGCGCCCCCGCGGCGGTTCCGGCGAGGAGGAAGTGCTGCTCGATTGCGAGACGCTGGCGCGGGAGAGCGCCTATTTCCGGGTGGCCGGCGCGCATCACAGTCACGATCATGCGCTGTTCGCCTGGGCGGAGGACCGGCAGGGGTCGGAAGTGTTCCGGGTGCACGTGCGCCGGGTCGGCGGCGCGCCGCTGGGCGATCCGATCGACAGCACGACGGGGAACTTCGTCTTCTCACCGGATGACCGTTTCATCTTCTGGACGTTTCGGGACGACAGCGGGCGCCCGTCGAAGGTGTTCCGCCGGCCGGTCGGCGGCGCCGCGACAGACGACGTGCTGGTGCACGACGAACAGGACAAGGGCATGTTCGTCGGCGTGGAGCTCACCTCGTCGCGGCGCTTCGTGGTGATCGGCTGCGGCAACCAGGACACGAGCGAGGCCTGGCTGGTGCCGGCTGGCGATCCGACCGCGTTGCCGCGCGCGGTCGCGCCCCGCGAGGCGGGCGTGCGCTACGAGGTCGAGGACTGGGACGGACGGCTGATCATCCGCACCAACGCCGATGGCGCGATCGACTTCAAGCTGGTGGAGGCGTCCGCCGAAGCATCGTCCCGCGCCGGCTGGCGGGACTGGCGCCCGCACCGGCCGGGCCGGTTCATCACCGCCATCCAGTCCTTCGCGGACCATTTCGTACGGGTCGAGCGGGTGGACGCCAACGACCGGATCGTGATCACCGATCGCGCCGCGGGAGACGAGCGCGTGGTGGCGGTGGACGAGGAGGCCTACGCGCTGTCGCTCGGTGGTTCCCACGAGCACGCGACCTCCACATTGCGCTACCACTACGAAAGCCCGGCCCAGCCCAGACAGACCTTCGATCTCGACATGCGGTCGGGGGCGCGGGCGCTGCGCAAGACGCAGGTCGTGCCGAGCGGACACGACGCTTCGGCCTATGTCGTGCGACGGCTGCACGCGACGGCCGCGGACGGGGCCAGCGTGCCGATCACGCTGCTGGCGAGACGCGATGCGATCGCGGCCGGCCCGTGCCCGACCCTGCTCTACGGCTACGGATCGTATGGCATCCCGATAATGCCGAGCTTCTCGACGCGCAGCCTGAGCCTGGTGGATCGCGGCTGGGTGTGGGCCACCGCCCATGTACGCGGCGGCTCGGAAAAGGGCTGGGGCTGGTTCCTCGACGGTCGGCGTGAGCGCAAGACCAACAGCTTCACCGATTTCATCAGCTGCGCCGAGCTTCTGATCGAGGCCGGGCACGCGAAGGCTGGAGGGATCGTGGCGCATGGCGGGTCGGCGGGGGGCCTGCTGATGGGTGCGGTGCTGAACATGCGGCCCGACCTGTGGGCGGGCGTTGCCGCATCCGTGCCGTTCGTGGACGCGCTGAACACGATGTCGGACGCGACGTTGCCGCTGACGCCGCCGGAGTGGCCGGAATGGGGCAACCCGCTCCACGACCCGGAGGCCTATGACCGGATCGCGTCCTGGTCGCCGTATGACCAGGTGGCGCCACGTCCGTACCCGCCGGTGCTGGCGCTGGGCGGCCTGTCCGATCCGCGGGTGACGTATTGGGAGCCTGCGAAATGGGTGGCGCGGCTGCGTGCTTGCACCACAGAAGAGGCGCCGATCCTGTTGCGGATCAACATGCAAGCTGGTCACGGCGGCGCGTCGGGGCGGTTCGACTATCTCAAGGAACCGGCCCTCGTGCAGGCCTTCGCGATCTGGGCCGAGGCTCGCAGCTGACTCGGAAGTTGCACGGCTGACGCCGCACTGGTCAGAGGGCCGCCGGTTTGCGACGATGCCCGGCGATGGCGATGAGCAGAAGACGAAGCGAGAGGCGAACACGGACGGTAGCCGCCCCTTCGGGGCCATCCCCTCAAGTTTCGGGCAAGGCCAAGCCAGCCATGCGGTTGCATGCGAGCATCGCGCGCGACATCGGGATCGGTATCGCGGCCGGGCGGCTCAGACCGGGCGACACGCTCGCGGGAGAGATCGAGGCCGCCGAGCAGCTCGAGGTCTCGCGCACGGCCTATCGCGAGGCGATGCGCATCCTCGCGGCGAAGGGAATGGTGGAAAGTCGCACGAAGACGGGAACCCGCGTCAGCCCGCGCGAGCGCTGGCATCTCCTGGATCCCGAATTGCTGGGCTGGTTCCTGGAGACCAAGCCCACCGAGACGTTCGTGCGCGACCTGTT
Organism: uncultured Acetobacteraceae bacterium; assembly: GCA_964247395.1. GTDB lineage: Bacteria > Pseudomonadota > Alphaproteobacteria > Acetobacterales > Acetobacteraceae > CAXTPV01. The sequence goes on along the minus strand of CAXTUK010000017.1, from coordinate 11,318 downwards.
CGAGGTGCGGATGATGGTGGAGCCGCACGCAGCGGCGCTGGCGGCGGCGAACCATGTCAGCGCCGATATCGTGGCGATGGAGCAGTCTCTCGAGATGATGGGCCGACTCGGCCTGGGCGACGAGGACGGCAGGGCGGCGGACCGGGCGTTCCATCGGCAGATCCTGGTGGCGACGCGCAACGAGATGATTGCGGCCTTGTCGAGCAGCGTCTGCGCGGCCGTGAGCTGGACCACCAGTTTCAAGCAGCGGACGCAGGGAACGCCGCGCGACCCGATCGTCGAGCACCGGCGCGTGCTGGAGACGATCAAGGCGGGCAACTCCGGACAGGCGCGCGCCGCGATGGTGGAGGTGGTCGAGCTGGCGCTTCGCGACATGGAGGCGGCCCTCAACGGCCGGACCGCAAGGCTGGCCAAGCGGCCACGGCATTGAATGCACCGGCTGGCTGACCGTGTCGAATATTGCTCGGACCATTGGTTCAGGATAAGGGTTGTTGGACCGATGGACGGCTCGCGAGCCGTTGCCAATAAACGAGAGAGGGAGGGTTTCACGTGAAACAGGTTAACGGGTCTGCAAGCGGCGTCTCGCTCGCGGCGCTGCTTTGTGCCGCGGTGTTGATCCCCGGCATCGCGCGCGCGCAGGGCGAGCAGAAGGTCGAGAACGCGTCCTCGGAGAACTGCACCAACCCGAGCCCCAGCCATGCCTCGCTGTCCGGCATGGTGGTCGGATTCTCGCAGTCGGAAAACGAGCAGAACCCGTTCCGCGCCGGCGAGACGCAATCGGTCAAGGACGCAGCCGCCAAGGCCGGCGCGAAGCTGCTCTACACCAACGCCAACGACAACCAGGCCAAGCAGGTCGCCGACATCGAGAGCATGATCAGCCAGGGCGCCCAGGCGCTGATTGTGGCGCCGCTGAACGCGACAGGGCTGCAGCCGGCGCTGGAGCAGGCGGCGGCGAAGAACATCCCCGTGGTCACGATCGATCGAGTGACCGCGGGCACCGCTTGCAAGCCGATCATCACCAACATGGGGTCGGACTTCCTCCGCCAGGGTCAACGGGCGGCCGATGCGCTGGCCAAGGTGACGGGCGGCAAGGCCAAGATCATCGAGATCCAGGGCGCCTACGGCAACGGTGTCGAGACGCAACGGACCGACGGCTTCAAGCAGGAGCTCGCCAAGCATCCGGGGATGACCATCCTCGCGGCCCAGACCGGCAATTGGTCGACGACGGATGCGCAACGGGTGACGGAACAGCTGTTGCTGGCCCACCACAACGTCAATGCGGTCTACGCCCAGGCGGACGTCATGGCGCTCGGCGCGATGACGGCGCTCAAGCAGGGCGGCAAGGTGCCGGGCCACAACGTCAAGATCGTCTCGATCGACGGCACCAAGACGCTGGTCCAGCAACTGGCGGACGGGAACGCGAACGCGATCGTCGAGACGAACCCACGGTTCGGGCCGCAGGCCTTCGACGCGCTGTCGAAATGGTTTGCGGGGACCGCAGTGCCGCAGAAGATCATCATGTCGGATGCGCTCTATACGAAGGCGAACGCGGCCGACGCGATCGCGAAGGGCGTGCCCTACTGAGCGGGGGCTGACTTGTGTCGGCTTCGGGCGAGCTCCTCGTCGCGCACGACGTCGTCAAGACCTTCGGGGTGGTGCGGGCGCTGAAAGGCGTCTCGTTCACCCTGCGGGCCGGCGAGGTGCACGGGCTGATGGGCGAGAACGGCGCGGGCAAGTCGACGCTGATCAAGATCCTGACCGGTTTTCACCAGCCCGATGGCGGGGACGTGCTGCTGGCAGGGCAATCCGTCCGTTTCACCTCCCCTCGCGAGGCGCAACGCGCGGGCATCGCGGCGGTCTATCAGGAAATCAACCTGATCCCGGAACGGAGCGTGGCCGAGAACATCTTTCTTGGCCGGGAACCCAGACGCGGTGGCCTGCTGATCGACCGCAAGCGGATGGAGCGCGAAGCGGGCGCAACCCTCGAGCGCTTCGGGCTGGCGGTCGATCCGAGGGCACGGCTGCGTTCGCTCGGGCTCGGGCTGCAGCAGATGGTGTCGATCGCGCGGACCGCGTCGCTCGGGGCCCGGGTGGTGATCATGGACGAACCGACCTCGGCTCTGACTGCCACCGAGGTCGCGCTGCTGTTCCAGGCGGTCAACCGCCTGCGTGCCGAGAACATCGGCATCGTGTTCGTCAGCCACCGTCTGAGCGAATGCTACGCGATCTGCGACCGTCTGACGGTGCTGCGCGACGGCGCCTTGGTGCGAACGGCGACGGTCGCCGAGATGCCGAAGGAGGCGCTCGTCGCCGCCATGCTGGGCGGCAAGGGCACGCGCGCGCTCGAGCGTCGGCCGGCGGTGCCGTCGACGGGAGCGGCGGCGTCGCTGTCGGTCAACGGCCTGTCGTGGCGGGCACGGGTGCGCAACGTCTCGATCGAGGTGCGTCCGGGCGAGATCGTGGGCCTTGCCGGGCTGCTCGGATCAGGGCGGACGGAGACGATGAAGGCGGTGTACGGGGCGGAGCGGCCTGATGCAGGAAGGGTCGCAGTTGCGGGTGCGCCGCTCGACAACGCGACGCCTCGCCGGTCGATCGGCAAAGGCGTCGCGTTCCTCTCGGAGGATCGGCGATCGGAAGGGATCTTCCCGCTCCTGTCGGTGCGGGAGAACGTGACCGCGTCCGTGCTGGACCGGGTCTCGCGGCGCGGCGTGCTGGCGCGCGGCGTCGAGGACGATGTGGTGACGCGCTTCATCCGCGATCTCGGGATCAGGACCTCAGGGCCGGCACAGCCGATCGGACAATTGTCGGGCGGCAACCAGCAGAAGGTGCTGCTGGCGCGATGCCTGTGCGCGGAGCCGAAAGCGATCATGCTCGATGATCCGACGCGCGGCATCGACGTCGGCGCCAAGGAGGAGGTGCATCGCGCGATCCGCCATCTTGCCGAGGGCGGCCTCGGCGTGCTGGTGACGTCGTCCGAGGTCGAGGAACTGATGGAGCTGTGTGACCGGCTCGTGGTGCTGAGCGAGGGCGAGATCGCGGGCGAGGTCGACCTTGGCGCGGAAGGAGCGGAGGAGCTGCTGGCCCTCCTGTCCGGCGGGGCAGCCGCCGCGTGAGCGGAGCGGTAGCGACGGCGGTGGTCGAGGAGAAGTCGCGCCGCGCGCGCACCGCGGATTTCGTTCGGACGCGCAGCGTCTATATCGCGTTCGGCCTCCTGGTGCTGCTCGACCTGGTGATCACGCCGGGCTTCGCGAGCCTGTATGTCGCCCAGAGCCTGCTGTTCGAGGCGGCACCGGTGATCCTGATCGCGCTCGGACAGAGCATGGCGATCGGCACGCGAGGGATCGATCTCTCGGTTGGATCGGTGATGGCGCTCAGCTCGGCCGCGATCGGCGTCAGCCTCGCGGCGGGGCAGCCGGCGGCGGCGTTGGCCGGGCGTTGGGCGGGGCGGGGCACAGGGGTGCGGTACGGGGTGGTCGTGGGGGTGCTCGGGATCAACCCGCTGATCTCGAGCCTGGCTTTGCTCGTCGCCTGCCGCGGGCTCGCGCAGGCGATGCTGAACGGCGCGCGCGTCGATCTTCCGTCAGACGGATTGATGAGCTGGCTCGGGCAGAGCGCGGTCGCGTTCCTTCCCGTCGTCGCGATCGCCGCGATCGCGATCGCGATCGGGGTCGGTTTCCTGGTGCGGCGCACGATCCTGGGACGGCGGCTGGTGTTTGTGGGGGCAAGCCGGACGGCAGCCTACCTTGCTGGCGTTCCGGTGAATGCGACGCTGTTCTTGGTCTACGGTGGAAGCGGGCTGCTGGCGGGGCTCGCCGGCATTTTTGCCTCTGCGCGGCTGGGCGCAGCCGACTCGAACTATATCGGCGTCGGCTTCGAACTCGACACGATCGCGGCTTCCGTCATCGGCGGCACCCCGCTCTCGGGAGGGCGCGTCTCGATCCTGGGCACTGTGCTCGGCGTGCTGCTGCTCCAGGTGCTGGACGCGACATTCATCATGAACGACGTCAACGCGACCTACGCGCAGATCATCAAGGCGGTGTTCATCGTTGCTGCCCTGTACTTCCAGCGGGCGGGCGGATGAGCGCCGCAGTCGCAGGCCCGAGCGAGCGGCGCGAGCGGGTGATCGCCTTTGTCCAGGCGCGGATCGCGGTGGGCGTGCTGATCGCGGTGGGCTTGGTGGCCGCGTCCGCGTTCCCGGATTTCCTGCGGCTCGGCAATCTCGGCAACATCGTCACCGCCGCAAGCTTTCTCGGCATCGTGGCGATCGGCCAGACCTTCGTGATCATCATGGGCGGCTTCGACCTGTCGGTCGGATCAATGGTCGGTCTGGGAACCGTGCTGGCCGCCTATGCGATGCCCTATGGATGGGGCGCGGCGTTCGCCGTGCCGATCCTGGTGGGCGCCGCCGTCGGGCTGGTCGACGGGGTGCTAATCGCGCGCGCACGGATGGCGCCGTTCATCGTGACGCTGGCGGCCCTGCTCGCGATCAAGGGCGTGGCGGTGTTGCTCGCGGGCGAGAGCCTGATCATTGCCGATCCGGGATGGTTCTCGCGCATCCCGAACGGGTCGCTGCTCGGGGTCAACAACCTGATCTGGATACTGCTGGCGCTGACGGCGATCGGTGCCGTGGTGCTGAGTGGCACCTCGTTCGGGATGGGAGTGTTCGCGATCGGCGGCAACGAGGAGGCGGCTCGGATGCTCGGCGTTCGCGTCGAGCGGGTGAAGATCATCACCTACGTGTTCAGCGGATCGCTCGCCGGGCTGTCGGGCGCGCTGCTGGCAGGGCATCTCGACAGCGGCCTGTCGGCCGCGGGTACCGGCTACGAGCTGCAGTCGATCGCGGCTTCGGTGATCGGCGGCGTGCTGCTGACAGGTGGCGTGGGGACGCTGCTGGGGACCCTGTCTGGCGTGCTGCTGCTCGGCACGATCGAGAACATTATCAACCAGATCGGCACGCTGAGCGCTTCCTACCAGGACCTCGCGAGCGGCGTGTTCCTGCTGGCGGCCGTCATCCTGCAAACGACGTTGACGCGCCGCCGGGGGCTTCAGGTCTAGCGTTCCAAGGGCCGGTGAGGCTTGCGCCCCGCCGGCCCTTCACCGGCTCAGTGCAGCATCGATTTGTCGAGCGTCCCGTAACTGCTCCGCTGCGCGCCGTCGATCAGCGTCATGGGCGCACCCTGCGGCAGGGCTTCGAATTGTGCTCGACCGACGGCGAAGATCGCACGATCGGTGCGACCGTCGTCGCCGAATCGGCTCATGGTGAGATCGACGCCGTCGACCTTTAGCGTGAGCAGCGAGTCGCGCACCGGGATCGGGCCCCGGCTGGCGAGCTCGATCTCCACGTGCGAAGTGCCGGAGAGCTTGCCGACTGCCGGTTGCGCGGCGTCGGCGGATGCGCCAGCGCCGACGTTTCTGACCGAGACGACGCTGCCACCAGCCAGTGCGAGCGGGACCGGACCGCTCGGCATGACGGAGGCGGTTCCGGCAGCGACGGGTGTCGACACCGTCGAAGTGGAAGTCGTCGAGGCGAGCTGCAAAGGGGTGTCGGGCGGCAGGATCGGCAGCAGCACGTCGGCCGAGGTCGATACGCGAACGTCGGCGAGCCAGAGCGCGCCGCTTCGCTTGCGGTCGAAGGTGAAGCGCACGCCCGCGTAGGATCCGGACAGGTTGCTGAAGGCGTAGAGCGGCACGCGCACCGTCTGCAGGATCGGGTGCAGGTTGTCGCCGTAGCCGCCGACCGGGCCCTGCACGGTCGCGAGGCTGGAGAGATGGACCGACGGCGTCAGCGATCCGTCGGCACGAACCAGCGCAACCGAGAAGTCGGTCGGCGTGCCGCCGTTCAACGGATTCGGCGCGGCGCATGCGTAGTTCGGCACGGCGGCGCTGGTAGTGCATTGCAGGGCGACGCGGAACTCGAGCGTCAGGTCGGGCAGGATCGGGTAGCTGGCTCCCTTCTGCGCGATGTTGATCTGATAGAACGGCGTGCCGGGCGAGGTCTGCGCATCGAGATTCCAACTGACCGCCGCTGCGGTCAAGGTGACGTCATGGTTCGGGACTGGCTGATCGGCAAAGGTGACGTGAGCGAGCGTGTCCCTGATGCCGGCGCTGCTGCTTCCGGCACTGGTGAAGTCATCGAGCGGCAACGCCGGCCCGAGGTCGGCGCTGTCGCTGAAGGATCGCTCGAAGGTGGTGACAGCGGCGAGCGCATGGGGGAGGTCGAAGGCCGGATCCAGGAGCATGCCGAATGCCGCGAATGGGTAGGTTCCGACATGCGCGCGGAACAGCGACATCACGGCGTAGGTGGACGCGGTCTGCTGGCTCGTCGATGCGTCGCCCGCGATGTCGAAAAGCGGCTTGTTGCCGGCGCCGGAACAACCCTGCGAATCTGAGGTCTGCCATTGCGTGTTGAAGAAATCGTGGTTGGCGCCCCAGACGGCATAGACGGACTTCTTGTGCGGCACAGTCTCACCGAGATCGGCAAGCGTGCGGTCGAACACCTTCACCCCTTCCAGATCCGAGACGTCGCCGTCGCAGAGCGGCAGCAGCACCGTCCAGGGAATGTTGTCGGCGACGAAGGTCCGGGCCGTCTGGCCGTCGACGGGGGCGAGTTCGAACATGGCCTGGAAGTCGACTGGCGTGCCGATCAGCGATGGCCAGGTGCTGCCCGGGTCGTGATAGAAATTGTAGGCGGCGAGCACGCCCTCGCCGCCGCGCGAATGCCCGAACAGGCCGACATGGCGGAAGTCGATGGTTTCGGTCGGATCGAAACCGAGCGAGGCGGGCGCGCCGCCGCTCCTGTTCCATTGCGCGAGCTGTTGCAGGTGGCGGAGGACCAGGCGGCCGCGACGCAGGTTCAGGCCCCTGTCGCCTACCACGCCGGCAGCGGCATTGATGCCGCGGTTGGCGTTGATGGAAACGACCACGTATCCGAGCGAGGCGAGCTTGTCGGCGACATACGAATAACCGACGTGGTTCGGCACGACGACGTAGCCCGCCGGACACGTGCCTGTGGTCGTATATTGCGAGTTGTCGTCGACACGGCCGAGGATGCCGGGCACGAAATGTCCGCAGGTCGCATGATTGCCGTGGAGGAAGACCAGCAGCGGATGCGCGGTGTGACCGCCATCGACGGGCCGGTAGATGCGCGCCCAGAGCTCCGTCACCACGGTCGGATCGACCAGCGGGTCGACGCCGGCGGGCAGGTGGTATTCGCTCTCGGCGACCTGGTAGGGACCTTTGCCGGTCGGGTCGAGGGCGGTCGCGATTCCAGCCGCCGATGCTGGGACGACGGATGCCGTCCCGGTGAGGGCGAGAAAGCCGGCCGAAGCGATCGTGAGAAGTCTGGCCTGACAGGCAATGCGCATTGCAAAATCCCGGTTCCGATTGAATGCGATCCGACGCCCTCGGCGGACCGCAGCGGAGCGTTGCAACGATCGTGCCGGTCTAGGGCTGAGCCTGGAATCAATGGTTGCGACGCGGGTCTGAGCTAACATCGGGCGCGGGCCAGGGGCCGTGCCGTCGGGACCGGAGGTCGGGATGAGCGAGACGAATGGGTGGCTGACGATTCCGGACGCGTATGCGGCCCTGGTGTTTGCCCGGGCGGGGTTCGACAGCGTCACGCTCGACATGCAGCACGGGCTGTTCGACGAGGCGGCGGTGGTCGGCACGCTGCTGGCGCTGTCGGGGGAACGGCCCCGGCGGATCGTGCGCACTGCGGCCAACGATGCGGCGATGCTGGGCAAGGCGCTGGACGCGGGGGCGGACGGGGTGATCGCGCCGCTGGTCAGCACGGTCGCCGACGCGGTGGCGTTGGCCGGTGCTTGCCACTACCCGCCGAGGGGGGCGCGAAGTTTCGGCCCGGTGGTCGCGTCGTTGCGGCCAGGGTATCGGCCGGACGGCGACACGGCCGGGATCGAGGTCTGGGCGATGATCGAGACGCGCGAGGGCCTGGAACAGGTTGAGGCGATCGCCGGGGTCGAAGGCGTGACGGGCCTGTATGTCGGGCCGAACGACCTGGCGCTGGCCCTGGGATACGGGCCCGGGCCGGACAGAACGGAGCCGGCGCTGCTCGAGGCGTTCGCCCGGATCGTCGGCAGCGCGCACGCGGCGGGCAAGCGGGCGGGATTGTTCTGCGCGTCGGGCGCGTATGCGCGCCAGGCGCAGGGGATCGGGTTCGACGTGCTGACGGTCGCCTCCGACTCGGGAGCGCTGCGCCACGGGGCGGCCTCGGCCCTCGCGTCGTTTGCCGGCTGAGCGGGCGGCTTGAACACGACCGTCGCCGCGCTGCTGGGAAGCGTCGCGACGGCGATCGCGATCTTCGCGGGCGGCCTGGCGGTCGAGGCCTACAAACGACATCGCGACAGGATGGGAATGGCACTGGCGCTGGCCGGCGCGATCGATGCACTGCTGAGCCTGATCGACGTGCGCGACATGACGGCGGAAATCCAAGGCGCGTTGCCGGCGCTCGAAGCCGGGACGCGGGTCGAGTTCGCGTCGCTGATCCGCGACAACTCCCCCTATGAGGCGATCACGCTCGCCTACGCCAACCAGATCGGCGATCTCGGAGGCGACCTGCCGTTCCGGGTGGCCCGGTTCCTGACGCACAGCCAGGGACTGCAACACGATATCCAGCGACTCGGCGAGGAGAAGGATCAGCCGCAAACGCAGGCGCTGGTGATCCGGAAGATGTCCAGGCTCTGGGAGGAGACGCGTGAGCTCGGCGAGGGTCTCGTGAGGGACCTGCGTGCGGAGGCGGGTGCGCGCACGTCTCGACGGTCCGGCTAGGCCTGCTCTGCCCTCAGAATGCCTTGTAGACGATCTCCGGCGCCGGGGCGTTCAGCAGCACGAGTGTGAAGGCGGAGACTGCCGCCAGCATGGTCAGCCAGGAAGTCCGGACGTAGCGCGAGGCGAGCACCGGACCGGAGACGGTTCCTGGCAGTCGGACCGAGAGGGCTGCGGACCGAATTCGTTCCCATAGGGCGAGGCAGCAGGAGGAGGTCAACCAGACGATGATCAAGGCCACGACCAGCTCGACCTCGCCAGCTTGGGCGGCCAAGTGAGCCATCTGGTTCCAGTTCGACCAGAACCAGAGCAGCGTGAAGCCGAACCAGGTGAAGGTCAGGCCGCGGCACAGAACGGTGTAGGTTCCATTGGCCGAGAGCCGGCGGTAGCGGGTGCGCCCGAGCCTTCGTGTCATCTCGACCTGGTAGAGCTTGTTGGCGGCCACGCCTCCGCCTTGGCGCACGCCGAAGAAGACGAATTCGGAGGATTGGCCGTGCCAGATGCCGACGAGGAAGAACGTGACGAAGAAGGCGATGACGGCAAGGAACGGCGCCAGACGCGGATCGGTGACGCGACCCATCAGCATCAGCATGAGCGGGTTGTAGACGTAGGTGCGCAACCAGTTCGATAGCGTCATGTGCCAGCGAGCCCAGAACGCGATGAAGTTGGTCGCGGAGAACGGCCGGTCGAAATTCTCCGGCAGCCGAAGGCGGAACAGACGGGCCACCCCGATGACGACATCGACATAGCCCGAGAAGTTGCAGAACAGGTAGAGCGGGTAGAGCGCCACGATCAGCGCCGCGCCCGACGCGTGCTGCCAGAACCCCGGAGCGGACGCGAAGTGCGCGATCTCCTGGCGCTGCCACGCGCCGAGCAGCATGGACAGGATCATGACCTTGAAGCAGCCGGTCACGATCCGCTCGAGCGCGAAGCCGAAGGCGCGATGATCGAGCGGCAACGGGTTCGCCTCGGTTTCGCGGTAGTCCTGGTAACGCTGGATCGGGCCCGCGACCAGGCTGGCGAAGTTGAGCGTGTAGTTCAGGTAGGAGACCGGGCCGACCGGCTGCTCGATCGCGTCCTGATGGCTGTCGATGATCAGGTGCAGCACCCGGAAGAACACGTAGGACAGGCCGACCTGCAGATAGGCGAACGGCAGGAAGCTGTCGTGCGGAAAGAAGCTGTAGCGCTTGAGCCAGGCGAACAGGGCGACGGTCCCGATGACGACGACGGCGAACCCGCGCGACATCCGGCCGCCGCGAACGAGATGCTGGGCGAGGTAGCCCAACAGCAGGAATCCCGCGAACGGAGCGAAACTCAATGGCCGATGCGAGAAGCTCGCGAGGAAGAGCAGGTTGGTGACGAGGAGGATCGCGCTTCGCCATTCCGACGCCCTCAGCAGATTGAAGACGAGTGCTGCACCGAGGCCGAAGACAAGGAACTGCCAGGACGGGACGACCATGTCTCAGACGACCTCCGCCGTCGCTCGCGCGCGGCGCACGGTCATGGGCGCCGCCTCGATGTCGGCGTCGACAGGCAACTGCCATTCGGTGAAGCCGTCGTCGTGCTGCGAGAGAGCGGCGAAGCCGAGCGTCCGGTAGTGGTCCCTGACCAGCGCGTTGCGATCGGTCGGCCGATACTGTCCGATCAACCTGGATGCACCGGCCGCCTTCGCGTGCGACAGGATCTCGCGCAGCACCATCGCCTCCACGCGCCGGCCCAGGACGCGACAGCTCATCAGCCAGGTGTCGATCAGCCAGTCGCCGGCCGGATCGGGGCGACAGATGACGACGCTGATCATGCCGTTGTCGCCGAACCTGTCGGCCAGCCGCGCCTGGAGCGTGAAGATGTCCGGGTCCTGTTCGACAGAGGCGATGTCGGCCTCGGAGTAGCGGCGCGTGGTGAGGTTGAACTGGTTGGACTTGTTGATGAGCTGGCTGATCCGCGCGCGGCCGAGGCGATCGAAGGGCGCGAACGAAATCTCCATCTCCATCGATGCGAGGTGCGACTCCATGTCGGTGGCGGACGTCTGCAGCGCCGCCCTGCGCGCGTTCGACTTGTACATTCCGGCCCGCGCGCGGTCCTCGTCGAGGAACCGCGTCGCCTCGAAATAGCCGGCGGCTGCCAGCGTGCGGGCGAACAGCGCCGGATCCTCCGGCAGTTCGGGGACGGCGACCTGCGGCAGCTCGCGCCGGATCAGGGCCCGTTCGGCCGGGTTGTCGTCGAGAAAGACCAGCGATTCGAGACCGAGCGAGAGCGTGTCGGCGATCGCACGGATGTTGGCCGCCTTGTCGCTCCAGTTCGCCTGGAAGACCGCGACATGTTTCTCCCGCAGCAGCATCTCCGGATGCTCGCGGAACGGCTGGCGCGCCACCGCGTCGGTGTTCTTCGACGATACGGCGAGCACGACGCCGCGTGCGCGCAGGGCGAGCGCCAGCTGCTGCACGCCCAGATGCGCTTCGCCGACCGCGTCGCCCTGCGCGATCCTGATCCCGTCCATCCCGTCATCGCCGATGACCCCGCCCCAGACGGTGTTGTCG
>CAXTUK010000016.1:0-19375 GCA_964247395.1 uncultured Acetobacteraceae bacterium | reverse complement strand
CATCGAGAGCGAGTGAGCGAGCAATGGAAGTCGCGCCTTCCTTCTCCCGCTTGCGGGAGAAGGTGGCCCGAGCAGGCAAGTTTACGCAGCCTGCGTAAACTTGGCTGCGCAGTCGGGTCGGATGAGGGGACTCACCATCTGCGACCGGCAGTGGGTGGAAGGCACGCCCCCTCATCCGACCTCGCTTCGCGAGGCCTCCTTCTTCCGCGAGCGGGAGAAGGAGCGCGCAGCTAGGTGGTGGCGCACCGTCCGATCCTCGGCGTCGAGCACTCCCTACGCGGGCGACCGTGGGCGAGCCGGCTCGATGACGCGGGTCTGGCTCGCGCCCTCGCCATCGCCCAGCTCGGCGGCCACGGCGACATCCTTTCTCGCGTCCTGGCTGCGCGCGGCGTGACGCCAGACGGCGCCGACGCCTATCTCGATCCGGCCATGCGCGACCTGATGCCGGACCCCAGCACCCTGCGCGACATGGACGAGACCGTCGCCCGCCTCGCGGCCGCGGTGGAGACGCGGTCCACCGTCGCGATCTTCGGCGACTACGACGTCGACGGCGCCGCCTCCGCGGCTCTGCTCAGCGAATATCTCGAGGCTTGCGGCGTGCCGACGATGATCCACATCCCCGATCGGCTGTTCGAAGGCTACGGCCCCAATGTCGAGGCGGTCCGGATGCTGGCGGCGCGCGGCGCGCAACTGCTCGTCGCCGTCGATTGCGGGACGACCAGCCACGACGCCATCGCCGAGGCGGCGGCGCTCGGCCTCCAGCCGATCATTCTCGACCACCACCAGGCATCGGAGATCCTGCCCGCCGCATTGGTCGTCAATCCAAACCGACTCGACGCCCTTTCGCATCTCGGCCAGTTGTGCGCCGCCGGCGTCGTCTTCCTCGCCCTCGTCGCCACCGTGCGCGCGCTTCGCGCCCGCGGCTTCTTCGCCGGCCGCGCCGAGCCCGACCTGATGGGACTGCTCGATATCGTCGCACTCGCCACCATCTGCGACGTCGTCCCGCTCACCGGCCTCAATCGCGCCATCGTCACCCAAGGCCTCCGCGTCATGGCGCGCCGCGCCCGCCCTGGCATCGCTGCCCTGCTCGACGCCGCCGGCGCCCGCGCCGCCCCCGCCGCGTTCATCTGCGGCTACGCCCTTGGACCGCGGATCAACGCCGGCGGCCGCATCGGCGACGCGGGTCTCGGTCTCGCCCTGCTCCTCGCCGAGGACGGCACCGAAGCCCGCCTGCTCGCCGGCCGGCTCGACGCCGTCAACCGCGAACGCCAGACCGTCGAGGCCGGCATACTCGACACCGCCACCGAACAGGCCGCCTCCCAGCTCGCCTCCAGCCACGCCATCGCCGTGCTCGAAGGCGACTGGCACCCCGGCATCGTCGGCATCATCGCCGGCCGCCTCAAGCAACGTTTCAACCGCCCCGTCCCCCCCCCCCGGCCGGCCCCGCCCCCCGCCCCCCCGCGCTCACCAAGGGCTCCGGCCGCTCCATCCCCGGCCGCGATCTCGGCGGCGCCATCATCGCCGCCCGCCAGGCGGGCCTGCTGCTCACCGGCGGCGGTCACGCCATGGCGGCCGGCTACGGCCATGCTCCCGGTGCCGCGTCCGCCCTGCACGAGTTCCTCGACGAGCGGCTCGACGCCGCCCGCCATCGCCCCGCCCGGCCCGACCTCGTCATCGACGGTGCCTTGTCGGTCCCAGGCGCTACGCTCGATCTCGCACGCGAGGTCGGCCGCCTCGCGCCCTTCGGCGCCGGCAACGACGAACCCGTCTTCATGCTGACCCGCGCGCGCGTCGTTCGTGCCGATCGTCTCGGCCCCGAGGGCCGTGTGCTGCGCGCCTTCCTCGAAGGCGACGGCAGCCGCCTCAAATCCATCCTGTTTCGCGCCGGCGACCATCCGGTGGCGCCGATCCTCGAACAGCCTGGTGCAACGCCGCTGCACCTCGCCGGCCATCTGCGCGCCGAACGCTGGAACGATATTGAAACCGTTTGTTTCGCGATCGAGGACGCTGCCATGGTCTGATCGGTGGCGGTTTTCGCCATTCCAGCCTCTCCGGAAATGGCACACCGCTTGCTGCATCGCGCACCCGTGACGACCCGCTCGCTTCTCGCCCTGCCGCTCCTGGCCGCGTGCGCCGTCGGACCGGACTATCATCCTCCCAGGGGTCCGAACCCGCGTCTCTACACCGAGCAGCCGCTCGCCGCCCATACCTTGCGCGCAGCCACCAAGGGCGGCGCGGTTCAGAGCCTCGAGGTCGGCCGCGACGTCGCCGCCGAGTGGTGGGCCTTGTTCCGCTCGCCCGCGCTCACCGGCCTCGTTTCGCTCGCCATCCGTCACAATCCCGGTCTCGAAGCCGCTCGGCAGTCGCTGCGCAACGCCCAGGAACTCACGCTCGCGCAATATGGCGGCCTGCTCCCTTCCGTCACCGGACTGTTCTCTCGCACCCACGGCAACTTCTCGGGCGCCGGCATTCCCGGCAATCCGCCCGTCAGTTTCGTCTACGGCAGCTACGACGCCCAGCTCACGTTGAACTACAATTTCGACGTCTGGGGTCTCGCCCGTCGCCAGGTCGAGCAGCGCGCCGCGCAGGCCGACTACCAGCGGTCTCTGCTCGAGGCGACCTACCTGACGCTCGCCGGCAACGTCGTGACCACCACCATCAACGAGGCCTCGCTGCGCGCCCAGATCGCCGCCCAGACCGCGCTGATCGCCGACGAGCGCCGCTATCTCGATGTCATCCGGAGCCAGTTCCGCCTCGGCGGCGCCAGCGGCACCGACGTCGCTCTCCAGCAGGCCCAGGTCGCCCAGAGCGAGGCGACGCTGGTTCCACTGCAGATCGCGCTCTCCCAGTCGCGCGACGTGCTGGCCTATGACATCGGCGCCGTGCCGGCCGACGCCCACCTGCCACGCTTCGAGCTCGCCGGCCTCACCCTTCCGCTCGACCTGCCGCTGAGCCTGCCGTCGGCTCTCCTGGCCCAGCGGCCCGACATACGCGAGGCCGACGCGAACCTGCACGCCGCCACCGCCGCGGTCGGCATCGCCATCGCCAACCGCCTGCCGCAATTCTCGCTCAACGCGCAGGCCGGCTCGCAAGCCATTGAGCCCGGTCAGTTGTTCAGTCCGGGCAATGGCCTCGCCTACCTCGTGACCCAGGTCACCCAGCCGATCTTCGAGGGTGGCCTGCTGCTGCATCAGCAGCGTGCCGCCGTCGCCACCATGCGCCAGGAGGCCGCCCTCTGGCAGCAGACCGTGCTCGGCGCCTTCCAGAACGTCGCCGACGTGCTCAACCAGGTGCAGGGCAACAGCCGCGCGCTCGCAGCCGATCTCGCCGCCGAACGCGCCGCCGCCCGCGGCCTTGATCTCGCCCAGATGCAATACAGGCTCGGCGGCTCGAGCTACATCACCGTGCTGACCGCCGAGATCACCTACCAGACCGACGTGATCGCGCTGGCCCGCGCCCAGGCGCAACGCTTCTCCGACACCGCCGCGCTGTTCGTGGCGCTCGGCGGCGGGGGGTGGGACCGGGCCGAGTTGGCGCCGCCGCCGCCGGCCGGGTTGCAATGCCAGCTACCATGGAGCGCATCATGAAGCGCACCGCCGGCCTCGCCCTCCTGCTCGTCGCGGTCGTGGTCGCCTTCGCGACCCTCCGTCCATCGGTCCACCATGCCGCCGCGGTGGCGGAATCCTCCGAACCATCGCAGGCCGTCTCCACCGCGATCGTGCGACGCCTGCCCTGGCGATCCCATCTCGACGCGGTCGGCAACCTGCGCGCCGTGCGCGGCGCCGACCTGTCGGCCGAGATCGCCGGGATCGTCGACCAGATCGATTTCACCTCCGGCGCCGACGTCCCGGCCGGCGCCGTCCTGCTGCGTCTTCGCCTCGACGACGAGCCGGCGCGCCTCGCCCAGCTCCGCGCCAACGCCGCTCTCGCCGCCCTCGATCTCGACCGCGACATCCGCGAGAACGCCGCCCAGGCGGTCAGCCACGCCGGCGTCGACACCGACCGCGCGACGCTCGCCGCCGACCGCGCCCAGGTCGACGCCGAGCAGGCGCTGATCGACGAGAAGATCGTCCGCGCGCCCTTCGCCGGCCGTCTCGGCGTCCGCCAGGTCGATCTCGGCCAGTATCTCCAGCCCGGCACCGCGATCGTCACCTTGCAGGCGCTCGATCCGATCTATGTCGACTTCTTCCTGCCCCAGGGCGAGCTCGCCCCCGCCCGCGTCGGCGACATCGCCCATGTCGGCGTCGACACCTTCCCCGGCCGGAGCTTCGATGCCCGCATCATCGCCATCGCGCCGCGCATCGACCAGTCGAGCCGCACCGCCCAGCTCCGCGCCCAGCTCGACAATCACGACCACGCCCTGTTGCCCGGCATGTTCGCCACCCTCCGCCTCGCGACCGGCGCGCCCGTGAGCCGCATCACCCTGCCCGAGGCCGCCATCGCCTTCGCCACCTACGGCAGCACCGTCTTCGTCGTGCGGCCGGGCCCGCGCGGAACCCGCGTCGCCCACCAGCAGCGCGTCGTCACCGGCGAGCAGCGCGGCGATCAGGTCGCCGTCCTGTCCGGCCTCGACGGCGGCGAGACCGTCGTCACCGCGGGGCAGCTCAAGCTGCACGAAGGCACCCCGGTCACCATCGACAATGCCGTGCCGATCCGCATGAATGCCGATCCGCATCCGCCCGAGGAATGAAGGCCATGCGCCTGACCGAGCTGTTCATCCGCCGGCCGGTGCTGTCGATCGTCGTCAGCGTGCTCATTCTCGTCGCCGGCCTGCGCGCGTTGACGTCGCTGCCGGTGCAGCAGTTCCCGACCACCGTCAGCGCCACCATCCAGATCCAGACCCAGGACTACGGCGCCGACGCGGCGACCGTCGCCGGCTTCATCACCACCCCGATCGAGAACGCGGTCGCCGCGGTCGACGGCGTCGACTACGTCACCTCGCAGAGCCAGACCGGCCAGAGTACCGTCACGCTCTATCTGAAGCTCAACCAGGACCCCAACCGCGCGATGACCGAGGTCCAGACCTACGTCAACGGCGCCGAGGCACTGCTGCCGTCGGGGTTCCAGGCGCCGCTGATCACCATCTCCAACAACACCCGCTCGGCCTTCAACATCTCGCTGTCGAGCCCCACGCTGACGCCCGAGCAGGTCTCCGACTATGCCGCCCGCGTCGTCGTGCCGCAGCTGCAGGCCATTCCCGGCGTCCAGCAGGTCTCCAATCAGGCCAACATCAAGATCGCGCTGCGCGTCTGGTTCGACCCGCGCAAGCTTGCCGGCTACGGCATGACCGCAACCGACGCAGTCAACGCCCTACAGAACAATGATTTCATCACCGGCATTGGCCAGACCTCGGGCGCGATGACCTTCGTCAATCTCGCGGTCAACAGCGGCCTGCACACCGAGGCCGAGTTCCGCCGCCTGGTCATCCGCAACTCGGGCAGCGCGCTGATCAGGCTCGGCGACGTGGCCAAGGTCGAGTTGGGCTCCGACACCACCAACGTCAGCATGAACGGCGACCAGGGTCATGGCGGCGCCTTCATCACCGTCAGCATCACGCCGACCGCCAACCTGCTCTCGACCTCGGAGGGCGTCGTCGCCGCCACCGACCGGATGAGCGCGCAGTTGCCGCCCGACATCCGTCTCACCATCGACTACGACGCCGCCAACTACGTCATCGCCTCCCGCCACGAGATGCTGATGGCGCTGGCCGAGGCGCTCGCCATCGTCGCCGCGGTGATCTTCCTCTTCCTCGGCTCGTTCCGCTCGGTGCTGATCCCGCTGGTGACCATCCCGCTGTCGCTCGTCGGCACCTTCGCGCTGATGGCCACCCTGGGTTTCTCGATCAACCTCCTGACGCTCCTCGCGCTGGTGCTCGCGATCGGCCTCGTCGTCGACGACGCGATCATCGTCGTCGAGAACGTCAACCGTCATCTCGCCGAGCGCGTCTCGCCGGTCGACAGCGCCATCATGGCCGGCCGCCAGCTCGGCGTGCCGATCATCGCCATGACGGTCGTCCTGATCGCGGCCTACCTCCCGGTCGGCCTGCAGAAGGGGCTGACCGGCGCGTTGTTCACCGAGTTCGCCTTCACGCTCGCCGCCAGCGTCACCGTCTCGGCAATCCTCGCACTCACCCTGTCGCCGATGATGTGCGCCCGCATGCTCCGCCCGCACTCCGGCGAGGGCCGTCCAGGCGGCCGCGCTCCCGTGCTCACCCGCGCCAGCGACCGGACGCTGGAAATCATGCAGTCCCTCTACGGCCGCCTGCTTCGCCTCGTGCTGCACGCCTGGCCGCTCGCCATCGTGGCCGGCCTCGCCGTGCTCGCCGCCATCCCGTTCCTCTTCGAGCAGGCTGGACACGAACTCGCACCCCAGGAGGACACCGGCTTCATCATCGTCAACGGCCAGGCGCCCCCCGACGCCGGCCTCGACCAGCTCACGCTGTCCGACCCGCAGGTCGCCCGGGTGCTCACCTCCTTCCCGGAAGGCCACGCCTGGTGGAATGTCGACATGCCGGGCGATGTCAACGACGGCCTGGTGCTCAAGCCCTGGAACCAACGCCACCGCACCTCCGCCGATATCCAGGCGCAAGTGCAGACCGCGCTCGATCGCATCGCCGGCCTCTCGTTCGCCGCCTTCCAGCCCGCGTCCCTGCCGGCTTCCCAGGGCTACCCGATCCAGTTCGTCGTCGAGAGCTCGGCGCCGGTCGAGGCGCTCGCCTCCGTCAGCGACCGCATGCTCGTCCAGGCGCGCCGCAGCGGCCTGTTCTCCTTCATCGACAAGGACCTCAAGATCGATCAGCCGCAGACCACCATCGAGCTCGATCGCAACCGCATCGCCGAGCTCGGTCTCGACGTCGCCACCGTCGGCAACAACCTCAATTGGCTGCTCGGCGGCAATTTCATCAATTATTTCAGCGTCCAGCAGCGATCCTACCGCGTCCTGCCGATGGTCGTCCGCGATCAGCGGCTCACCGCCAACCAGATTCTGGACTACCCGATCGCCACCATCCACGACGTGCCGATCAAGCTCTCCAGCGTCGCCATCCTGTCCCACCAGGTCGTCCCCGAGCAGATCAACCATTTCCAGCAGCTCGACGCGACCACGCTCGGCGGCATCACCGCGCCCGGCGTCACCGTGGATGCCGCCTACCGCTACCTGCAGCGTCTCGCGCGCACCGACCTGCCGGCCGGCTTCGCCACCGACACCTCCGGTCCCTTGCGCGAATACGTCACCGAATCCGGCTCCTTCCTGCCGAGCTTCGCCTTCGCCATGGTGATCATCTATCTCGCACTCGCGGCCCTCTTCGAGAGCTTCCGCGATCCGGTCGTGATCCTGGTCGCGGTGCCGATGTCGGTCGCGGGCGGCCTGCTCTTCGTCTGGCTCGGCGTCGGAGGTGCGACCGTCAACCTATACAGCGAGATTGGCCTCGTCACCCTCGCGGGCCTGATCAGCAAGCACGGCATCCTGATCGTCGAGGTCGCCCGCGAGCAGCAACTGCTCGGCCGCACCAAGCGCGAGGCGATCGAGATCGCCGCCACCCTGCGGCTGCGCCCGATCCTGATGACCACGGCGGCGATGGTGCTCGGCGTCGCGCCGCTGATCACCGCTACCGGCGCCGGCGCCGCGTCCCGCTTCGTCATGGGCCTGGTGATCGCCAGCGGGCTCGCCATCGGGACTCTCTTCACCCTGTTCGTGGTGCCGGCGGTCTATCTGTTGCTTGCCGCGCGGCGAGGTCCCAGCCAGGCGAGGCGAAGGGCAGGGGCTCTGCCCCTGGACCCCGCCAAAGGCGGTCGCCTTTGGAAACCGACGACTTAGGCCTTCTTGACCATCGCATCCCGCCCCGCTACCGGACGCGTTGGCCGACGTCCTGTTCGTCTAGCGGCCTAGGACACCGCCCTTTCACGGCGGGAACACGGGTTCGAACCCCGTACGGGACGCCACTTTTCGCTTCTCACCAATACCACTTTCTGATACCAACATTGTCGTGAAACCCCGGCACCGTCGCACGCTCGAGGCGATCTTCGACCGGCCGGTTCAGAGCGGCATCCGATGGTCCGAGATCGAGGCGTTGCTTGTCGGTCTGGGCGCGGAAGTGACGGAGCGCGAAGGCTCTCGCCTCGCCGTGTTCTTGTTCGGCGAGGTGAGGGTGTTCCACCGTCCGCACCCATCGCCGGACACCGACAAGGGCGCGGTCGTCAGTGTCCGGAAATGGCTCGAGGAGAGGGGAGTGAAGCCATGAGCAATATCATGACCATCGACGGCCATAGGGCCGTCGTTCAGTTCGATCCCGAGATCGGCCTGTTCCGGGGCGAGTTCGTCGGCTTGAACGGAGGCGCCGACTTCTATGCCGACAGCGTGGACGGATTGAAGCGCGAGGGCGAGACCTCCCTGCACGTCTTTCTCGATGTCTGCCGCGAGAAGGGGATCGACCCGTCCCGCGTGTTCTCCGGCAAGTTCCAGGTCCGGATCACCGAGGACCTGCACGCCCGCGCGGTCGAGGCCGCCGCGTCCCGCGGCATCAGCCTCAACCGCTTCGTCGAAGTCGCCATCGAGGACGAGATGGCGCTTGCAGGCTGACCAGTCCCACCACCATCAAGGGCAGGTCGCCAGTCACTCCCTGCCGCGTCGCGCATCGAGCCGGTTGCACCCCAGCCACACGCAAGCGCAGATCGCAGCCAGCACCATCGGCCCGAACATTCCGATCAGCATCCAACGCGCCTGCCAAGGGTCCTGGACCAGCGATCCGATCGCCAGCACCACGACGGCATAGGTGACCGCGACGAAGCCGGTCAGCCAGCGATAGAGGGTCGAACTCCCGACTTGGGACCAGGGCGGATGAACCACGAACATGGCATCTCCGGGAAGTCACACACGGAAACCTATCGTAACGTGCAATCCGGTCGGAAAGCCCGAAATTTCGGAGGCCTCCCAGACGATCGGATCGTTTATTGCGGCGCAAGAACCTATCGCCCGACCAGACCAGGCCGCCATGGATGTCGACGCCCGAAGCTCGTGCGATGTCCGATCCCGATCCGCGTCTCGTTCCAGCCTCCCGCTGGTCGGCGCGCCTGGGCCATCGGACCTTCGGCAGCGAGCCGCCCCGCTCTGGACTGGTCTCGTGGTGGGTCCGTTCGGTTCTCTTCGATGTGCTCGCCTTCCTCGTCGGCGCCCTGCTGCTCCGTCTCGTCATCGGACGATGGCCGAACCGCTCCGAGCGTCGGCGTTTTCGGCTCGGGTTGCATCGCTCCGTTGCACCGCTGCCGCCGCTGCTCAAGGGCATTTGCGCGGTCCCCGCGGCCCAGCCAAACCTGACCCGCTCAATGCTTCTCGCCTGGTTGCTGTCGGACGAGACCTACCGGGGTGTCATGCGGCGCGGCCTCGGGTCGGAACAGCCGCCGGGTGACCATCTGCGCATCTGGACCAAGCCGCCCGTCAGCTTCCTCCACCTCGAGAAGACGGCAGGGACCTCCGTCATCGGCCTACTTGCGCCCCATTTCCACCCGGTCCAGATCGATCATGATCCTCATCGGTCCATGCCGCCGCACCTTCTGGCGGCATTCCCGACCCATGCAGCTAGGAACCTCGCCGGCGCCGCGCTCGTGCACGGACATTACGACCTGCCCGCGCTCCGCAGGCTCGGGCGCGACCGGTTCGTCTTCACCATGCTCCGCGAACCCCGCGCACGCATCCTCTCCCTCTACTACTTTTGGCGCTCGATCGACCCGGGTTTGCTCGGTCCGCCGGACCAGAACCGCAATGTGCGATTTGCACACGAACATGGTCTTCTGGGATTCCTCCAGACCAGCGAGCCATTCATCGTCGACTACATCGACAATTTCTACCTCCGCCGTCTGACCGGTTTTTACGCGAGCACGTCCGCGCGCGACCCCCTCGTCGAGGCGCCCGCCGAATGCCTGCAAATCGCCCTGGACGCGCTCCGATCGATCGACTTCGTCGGTGTCACCGAGCGCACTGGCAAGAGCCTCGAGGAACTCGGCCGCATGCTCGGCCTCGACCCGAGTGCCGAAATCCCGACCCTCAATGAAGCTGCCGCCAACCACCGCACCCGCCCTCACGACTACCGGCACATCGAACCCCAACCGGTTACACCTGAGATCGAAGCGGCACTTGACCGGCTGACCCGCCTCGATCGAACACTCTACGAGACCAGCCTGGAGCGTTTCCGACAGAGCCGACACGGGTTAGGGCGCGTAATCGTCGGACAGGCTGAGGCTCCCCACGAGCAGATTGCGCCCGTTCCGGAGCCTGATCGCAGGGCCGTCGCTCGAAACGACCGCGTCGGGAAGCTCCATCGATACGGCAACGGACCGGCTGCACCGGAACGCGCTCATATCGATGCACCCGATCCGAAGGATTCGGCGCGCGTGCAGTAGAGCGATGAACTCCGTTCGGCGCACATCGCCGCGATCCGAGATCCCATAGACCCCATCGTCGCCTTGCCCGAGATGGTAGCGGCTGTCTTCGGCGTCGAACACCGAAGGCCAGACATCCCAGTAATCGCCTGCGACCGCATCCAACGACCGACGGATCACGATGTGGCCGATTTCGCTCGCCAAGTCAGACCATCTCGCGTCGACGATGCCAGTCCTGGATGGCGCTCCCTCGGAAGCGAGGGCCGCCAGAGATGCCATTCCGGCGACGAGGGGCAGGTAACGCCTCGCTCTCGGAAACGGCGCTGCTTCCGACAGCTGGATAAAGGCAATCCCGCAGGCACTCGCAGCCAGGATGTAGCAGGGTACCAGGTATCTCGGATGATATTGGTTCAGGGCGACATGATGACTGGTCATAATGACGGCCAGATAGAGGAGTGCGGCGACCAGCGGTGGTCGCAGTACCGCCATGGATTGGCGCGCGCTGTTCGCTGGCGAGGTGACGCGAGCGACAACAATGCTCGCCGTAGCGACGACGAGCGTCACGATGAAGCAGTTGCGGAACGCCGGCACGAGCAGCCATTCGCCGAGATGCCTGATCCCCGCAATGCCTGCCTCGAAACGGCGTGAAGTGGCCGTCCCGTGCGCGAATACCTTGCCGGCCAGCCAAGCCGTGCCGAGAGCGCAGGCGCAAAGCAGTCCGAATTTCAGGACCGTCGGCACCGGCCGTGTTGCGAGTATCAGGAGCACGAGCGGGAAGACCACAAATGCGAGCGCGACATTGACCAGGAAGGCGCCGATCAGAAGCGCTAGCGCAATCACGTTCGCAAGTCGGCGCTGACCGCCCTCCATCAGAGCCGAGCGCCGCAGCATCGTCATCGCCGCTCCAGCCAGCGCGAATGACGTGCCGTATGGGCTTGCCTCCAGATACGTCTCGAAACGCAACATGTGCGGCAATGTCCAAGTCAGGACGGCGCCGGTCAGGACGGTGGCTCCCCATGCCGCGCGCAGATCCGGCAGCATCAGCGATGTGACCAGCAGCGGCGCAACAAGGCCGAGCAGCGCTCGTAGGAACAGTTGCGCCCAGGCATTCGCGCCGGGGTCACGGAGAAAGGCGGTCACCAGCGGCAGCAGGTTGGCAAATCGATCCTGATCCCAGAAGAACACCGTCAGCTTCTGGGTCGAGATCATCGTCTCGAGCAGTCCGTCGCTGTTCTGGCCGCCCTGGGATCGTAGAATCAGCATCATCGCCCACAGCGGCAGGAGAACGAACATCAGGACATGTGTTCGCCTCATGACGATGTCCATCACAGGCGCACGCGGCGGGACGACCATAGAAGCCTCCGGCCAAGCAATCGCCCGACGAGAACGTACGACGCGAGCACGCTGCCAAGCACATAACGCGGGATGACGAAATTCGAGTATAGCCCCGCAGATGCCAGAGTCGCGAGCACCGCGGCCCCGAAGACGGTGTCGACACAGTCGTAAGCTCGGCGGCAGAAGGCGGCGAGCGCCAGGATGCCGCCGAAGGCCAGTAAGAACGGATACAGACCAGAAACTGCTCGATAGGATCTCAATAAGAGTGTCTGTCGTCTATTCGTCGTCTCGTTGATCTTGTCGACCGATCGCTGGTCGACGATGTCGATGAGCGATCGCGGCAGCGGGCTGACCTGGCCCATCTCCTCATCGAACTGCAGACGCCAGAACGCGGGCACCAAGTAGTCGGAGGTGCTGATCACGGCTACCCGGAGGATGGCAAGCGGGTCGCGCTCCGCCGCATGTATCACCAGGGCCCGACACGTCGAGTCGACGCGCGCATCATAGGGGTCCGTTGCCCGGAAGTGGTCTTCAAGGAACAGGCGGATCGTGGGTCCCGATGTATCCCAGACCTGGTTGCCACGGCGGCTGTACTCGGCGGATCGGAAGCTGCTGAACGTTGCCGCATCCAGAGGCACGCCGGCCGCGCGGAAGTCGCTCTGTTGCAGCGCCGGTGCGAACACACCCATAAGAAACACACCTGACAGTCTATTGACGAATGGCCTGTGCTGGAAGCGGTCCCCGTAGGCCACCATGTTCGTCGCAGCCAGGGACAAGATTCCGAGTATGGGAATCGTGATGAGCATCAGCGCTGATCCGAGCCGACGCCGGGCGAGGCCGTTGCTGTCGTGCCGGGACCGGCAAAGAAGCACGATCAGGTAAATCACCAACATCAGAATTTCTTCTGCCGCGCATGCGATCCGCAGGAAGATCGCGGTGGTGGAAACGATAAGCAGACCCGCAGGCAGCGCGACTTGCATCGCGCCGACACGTCCCGATCCGGGTCGGGCGGCAAGAACGCAAACCGCGCCCTGGGCAAACGTCAGGAAGAGAACTGCCGGCAGGAAGTCGGACATGTAGAAACGTGTATAGATCTCGACCAGTGGATCGGTTGTTGCCAGAACACCGAACAGACCAAAACAAACCCAGCCGCGCAGGCCGCTGTCGAAAAGAAATCGTGACAGGAGAACGAAGAGCAGCAGGGTCGCCGCCTGAAGCATGATGAAGCTCTCGACGCTATCTCCGAGATCCATGACGCCTCGTGCGACATAGCCGAACAGCCAGGATCGGTCCGGTGGCATGAGCCCCCACAGCCCGGTCGAAAGATAGGACACCGAGTCGCCCAGCATGAAGCGAGGCGACCGATCTACGCCGAGCAGGACCAGAACAATCAGGGCCGGTGTACCGAGGCAAGCCACGGGACCCAAGCGTCGCATCAGTCGACTTGAGATCGGGTTCGTCTAGACAAGCCGAAAGCCTCGCAGTCTCAGGGACGGTCCGGATGCAGACTCGATCTATGATGGAACGTCACGATCCTCATAAGCTGATCCCTACCTTGCCGGCACGCGGTCTTGATGCTCGCAGCCGTACGGCGGCAGCCAGCAAGGGCTACCTAGCTTCGCCGAGATTCGCCAGCGAACAGCCTGCACCGCGTTGCCGCCTTCGATCGTGCCGACCCTGGACCGGAGCGAAAGCAGATCGGCAAAGCCGTGGTGTGTGGCAATGATCCTGAAGCCTTGCCCATCGGGCAATGCCCGGAAGTCGCGCGTGTTGGTCCAGGATCCCGAGTGTGTTTCGAAGCCGAAGGATCCGAAATATGTCGAAAAGAGCGGTGGTTGCGGCGACTGCGCGATCTGCGCCATCCAGGCGAGATCGCCCCCGTCAGCATGCCTCGGCACGAGTCGCACTGCCGACGTCAACAGGACGATGGCGCAACTTGTCAGGACGATTTCACTGTTCGGCCTTGTCGCGTGACGAAACAGCGCCAGACCCAGCAATAGAAGCCCTGGAAATGTCCACTTGAAATAGTGAACGTTCTCGAAGAGCCACAGGCCGCTCGGCTGCAGGTCGTCATAAAGGAGAAACGTCAACCAGGTCGTCGAGACGAGAAGCGACAGCACGATGAGCGGTCCGCGGTGCTCTTTGCGGAACCATGGTGAGACCAAGATCGCCGCGAAACCTGGTGCCAGCCAGGGCAGACGCGTGAGGATGCCGACCCCGCTCGGAAACCATGGTTGCGGGTCGATCAGCACGAGGTAGGTCTTCCACCACAGCGCGGCCGCATCAAACCCGATCCCTGCCGAGAGCCGCATGTAAGGCGTCTGATGCCAGCCGTAGATCAGCAGATAAAGAGTGGTGTAGGGAATACCCAGCAGAGCGGCTCCGGCGAGCAGGGCCGAGAACGGGACCACGAGGCGCTGGCGCGGTCTCGCTCGCAAGGCGAGCTGGCAGGCGCACCAGACCACGACCAGCAGGGCATCGATCGGTCTGGTCTCGATCACCGCCATGCAGATCGTGCCGCTCGCGAACATCGCCACCACGTCCCGGTCGCTGGTCGTATCCGTCATTCGTGCCGAGAGCGCCAGCAACCACCAGATCAGCGCCGCCGACAGGGTCGTGTTCCAGGGCTGCGACCAGACGTGGCGAACGGAGGCGCTGCCGCAGGTCCCGAATACGAACAGCAGCATCGATGTCCAGCGGGAGAGACCGAGCCGATCGCAGAACGAGGTGAAACCCAGAAGGGCCGCCAGCAGGCAGAGGAGATCCGGCAGCAGAAAGGGATCGGACGGCATCCAACGGGCAAACGGCGCGCCGACAAGCGAATAGCCGAGCGGATACCAGTGCGAAACCGTCAGCAGCGAGCCGTGCGCAAGTGCCAAGGCCGATCTCACATAGTTGCCCTGATCGAACCAGCCGTTCCATCCCAGCGGATTGCTTGCGTACGCGCCGGGTCGAGCCGGATCGTGGAAGTGGTCCAGCAGATACATTGCCGTCAGCAACAGGCCCCCGACCACCAAGGCGCCTGATCCGCTAAGGAAACGCCCGATCGCGAAGGCGCCAACGGGCCTGTTCACCCTCATGGGTCCGGACACGCGGGGATGAACGTTCCGTTGATGATCCACGAACGGCCGGTCTGCCAAGCCTGACAGACCCGGACCTGTTGCTTGTCGAAGAAACCCGCAACCGCGTCCACCAGCGCCGGTGCCGAGCTAGATGGCGAGTAAACACCGACGGGAAGAGCAGTGCCTCGCACCAACTCCCCCGGCGTATCCGGCGGCAGATAGAAAACCATGCTGTTCCCCGAGCGCTCGCCGGACGACCAGCTCCGGTGCCGGGAGTCCAATGACCAGTGCAGCAGCGAATAGCTTTTCGCCAGTCCATTGAGGCGCGGCAGGACGCTCGTCAATGACATCAGCAGGAAGGCAAGAGGGACAAGTGCAGCACGCCTGGTCAGCACGCCCGCGGTATGCCCGATCAAGCCGGCAGCGACTGAGATAAACGCCAAGTCCAGAAGGCATCCGCGGAGCGCCTGTTGCCGCTCACAGCACAGGCCGCCGTAATGGTCGTACGCGGCAACCAAACTGAAGAAGCAAGCCGCAAGCAGTGCTGCTGCGCATGCGAACGACCAGCGCCGCTCGGCGTCGAAGCCGACCAGGCGAAGCAGTCCGATCACACCGACGGCAAGACCAGCTCGCGTCGCCAGCACGAACGGATGACCAAAGGCTTCCCGCGAGAGCTCGGCGACGGACGCGGCGATCGAGGCGCCCAGGCGTCCCGCGTATCGCCCTCCCTGCGCGATCGGCTCGTTTACACCCGCCCGATAAGCCGCGAGTGCGACCATCACGCCCAGGGCCACCAACCCCGGCACCAGCCACCAGTAAAGACGCCAGCGTCGTTCGGCGCGCCGACCTGGCCCGCGTTGTTGCGCCAACGCGACCAGCAATCCGCAGCAGGCGAACCCGATCGCCAGCGCCGCTCCGATTTCGCTCGTCAGACCCGCAACCAGCAGCGCCACGCAGCACGGTCCCCGATATCCGCCCGTGCGCCGACCCACCAGCAGGACCAGCACGGTTGCCGCAGCGACGATTGGCAAGTATGCGGCGGCAGCCATCGGCCAATAGAACATCTCGGAAACTGGATTCGTCGTCAGCCAGTGGCAAGCCAGTCCTGCTGTCACCGTCCAGGCTACCAGCGACCCGTCGAGACCTCGCCGACCAGTCGCGCGCGCCGACGCGAATACGCTCATCAGCAGGCCCGACCAGAGCAGGGCGAGCACCGGACCGATCAGCTGCTTGTGCCACAGAAGAACTGCTTGACCGTACAACGCCAGAAGAAACTCCGACAATGGTCGGGGCGAGTAGAGTAGATATTCATCGTCTTGCCAACGGCCCGCCAATACGAGGCCGGAATAAGCGAGGATCACGACACTGGCGATGGTCGCCGTTGCTGTCCCGCCTAGGCGAAGAGTAGGACCCAGCTCCCCGGTCGAGGTATCGAATTCGGTTCCCGCCTTCATCGGGTCGAAGCACTATCATACATCATCGCCGCTTCCATCCCGGCCGGTCCAGTCACGCGAACCACCGCGCGTCGACCGGGAGGCTCTTGCGCTCACGCCCAAACCGTCGATACGCAGTCTCGCATGCTTGGCCCGTCAGCCCTGACCATTCTGCTGTCCGAGGGCGCCCCGGTCGTGCGACTGTTTCGGAGCGCTCTGCGTCGGGATCCGACCGCTTCCGAGCTGGACGGCGGTCGGGAACTTCTCCGGGAAGGCGGCTCGCTCCTGCCGCTCGCCGCCAGCCTCATCAAAGGTCGCGAGTTCCAGCGGGTTCATCGTCGCGCCTGGGGAGCGGACGAGCTGCTCGCCTACGCCAGTTCCTCAGCCGCGATCGCCGAGACCTCTCTGCTGCCCGGACTGTTGCCCGGCATGCCGCCCGACGAGTTGACCGCCTATGCGCTCTGGCGAAGGCTCTACGAACCGACGACCGAAGCCCCCAGAGACCACGATAGAGCGGGTCTCGCGATCGCCATGGCGGTCGGCGACACGGAGGTGGAAGCGGCACTACAGTCGATCGCCTCGCTCCGACGGCAGAACAACACGCGGTGGACGCTGCATCTCGCAACCCGGCTCCTCTCCCAATGGCCGCAGGAGATGATCCGGTCGGCGGCGGCCGACGCCCGCATCATCGAGCTCCCCTGCACCGGCCATGACCCCCTGCACGTCGCGATCGACGCTGCGGTCCGACAATCGGACTTGGTCATTCTCCTCGAGCCCGGCGACGTGCTGGCGCAAGGCGCACTGGGCGCAGTCATCCGGGAGCTCGCCGATTCCGGCGCCGACATGCTGACCACCGACGAGGATGTCCTCGATCCGGACGGCGAGCGGCGCCTGCCTCGCTTCAAGCCTGCCTGGTCGCCGATCTCCCAGGAGCCGCCAGGTCAGCTGGCCGTCTATCGCAGTCGGCTGCTGCGCGAAGCCGCGGCCGCGCCCGACCGAGACTTCGACGATCCGGTCGCCGCCATCGCCGCCGCCGCCGCCCGGCTTGCTGACCGCCTTGTCCATCTTCCGGCAATCCTCTGTCATCGCCCGTATTCCCGCCGCAGCCGCCAATCACGCGCTTCCGCCCCGGTTCAGGCGCCGAACCTGACGACGACGATCATCGTCCCCGTCCGCGACCGTCCCGATCTTCTCGCCGCTTGCGCCGACGGCGTTCTCCACCGCACCTCCCACGACGCGCTCGAACTGCTGATCATCGACAACGGCTCCGAGCAACCCGAGACTCTCTCCCTTCTTAAGGATCTCACCGCCGACCAACGCGTCCGCGTCCTTCCCGCACCCGGGCCGTTCAACTTCGCGCACCTCAACAACATCGCGGCCGAGATGGCGACGGGCGACCTCCTCGTCCTGCTCAACAACGACATCGAGGTCCGCGACGGCGCTTGGCTGACCCGGCTCGGAAGCCTAGCCTGCCGTCCCGATGTCGGCGCCGTTGGCGCCCGCCTGCTCTACCCGGACGGCACCATCCAGCACGCCGGCATCCTGCTCGGACCTGACGGTGCCGCGACCCATGTCGGCCGGCATTTCCCCGCGGACGACCCCGGCTATCTCGGCCGCTTCGAGCAGGTCGCCGAGCTGTCCGCCGTCACCGGTGCGTGCCTGGCGATCCGGCGCGACGTCTGGCGTGGCGTCGGCGGCATGGACGAACGTCTCGCCGTCACGTTCAATGACGTCGATCTCTGCCTGCGCGTCCGTGCCGCCGGCCTGCGCGTGCTGTGGACCCCGCACGCGACCCTCGTCCACCATGAGGCCCAGACCCGAGGCCACGAAGCCGACGATCCCGTCAAGCTCGAGCGGTTCCAACGCGAGCAGGCCATCGTCCGCGAGACCTGGGGCAGGGCGGTCGACGAGGACCCCTTCCTCAACCCCAACCTGCTCGCCATGCCCTCCGGACATCTCGTCCTGACCCGACCGCGGCTTCGTGCCGCCCGGGCGGCGGGCCGATTGCCTGGCCGCGGCGAAGGTGCCATTCCTCCAGCCCGCTCGAAACACCCCGCCGATCCGCTCGAATCGGCCGACGGAGACAACCTTGGATCAACCCGGCCCGACCTCTGATCTCGCGCCGTCGGCACTGGACGCCCTGCTCTCCGATCAGATCACGCCTCTGTTCCAGGCGCCCCCGCGCCAAGACGTCGAGAGCGCCTGGTTCGGACATGTTCCTTTCGCGTTCTGGCTCACGGGCGTCGTCAGGCCGAGTTGCCTGGTCGAGCTCGGCACGCATAACGGCGTCTCCTATGCCGCCTTCTGCGAGGCGATGGCGGCGTACGGCGCCGAGGCGAGGGCGTTTGCCGTCGATACCTGGCTGGGCGACGAGCATGCCGGTCATTACGGCGAGGACGTCTACTGGTCGCTGAGCCGTTTCGTCGCCTCGCGCTACGAATTCGCCGAGCTGCTCCGCTGCCGTTTCGATCAGGCGGTGGCTCAGTTCGACGACGGCTCGATCGACCTGCTGCATATCGACGGGCTGCACACCTACGAGGCGGTCCGCGCCGACTGGGAGACTTGGCGCCCCAAGCTGAGCGACCGCGCCGTTGTCCTCTTCCACGACACCAACGAACGCAGCCGCGACTTCGGCGTCTGGCGGCTCTGGGCGGAGCTGTCCCGGATGTTTCCCTCGTTCGAGTTCCTGCACGCGCACGGCCTCGGGCTGCTCGCCGTCGGGCCAGGAGCCGCTCCCCCGGTCCTCGAACTTTGCGCGCTGCCGCCCGATCGGGTGGCCACCGTCCGGCGCCGCATCGCCCATCACGGCCAGCGTTGGGTCGAAGCCAACGAACGCATGTTCAGCCTTGCCGGCCAGCAACGTGCGGAGGCGGCCCTCGCAGGCAGCAACGCCGGATTGGAACAGCGTGATCGCCAGATCGATGCTCAACGCGAGACGATTGAAGCGGCAAGTCGCTCCATCGCCCAGCTCACCTATGATCGAGACGCCGCCGTCGCCGAGCGCGAGCGCCTTCGCAAGGAGATTGCGGCGGCGACGCGCGAGGCGGGCGCTCTTCGGTCCGACCTGGCCGCCGCCCAGGCAGCTCGCGACGAGGAGGCGGCGCAGCGCGAGGCTTGGAGGCTGCAAAACGAAGCCGCCCACGCCGAGCTCGCCGATCTCCGCCGCCGGCAC
>CAXTUK010000015.1:5505-19900 GCA_964247395.1 uncultured Acetobacteraceae bacterium | reverse complement strand
GTCGAGCAGATGCAGGTCCGCCTCTCGCGCCAGCGCGCGCGCCAGCGAAACCCGCTGCGCCTGGCCGCCAGACAATCCAGACGGCTTGCGGGCCAGCAGCGGCCCGATCTCCAGCAGGTCCGCCACGTCGCGGACCCGCTTCCTCGGATCGATCCCGGAGCCTCGCCCGTCCCGCCCGAGCCCAAAGCCGATATTGTCCTCCACCGTCAACGGCGGATAGAGCGCATAGGCTTCGAAGGCCATCGCCACGTTCCGGCGTGCCGGCGGCAGCGTGTCGATCCGGCGCGATCCCAGCTCGATCGTCCCCTCGGAGACCTCCTCGAAACCGGCGATCATCCGCAGCGTGCTCGTCTTGCCGCAGCCGGACGAGCCGAGCAGTGCGACGAACTCGCCATCCTCGATGCGCAGGCCGAGCGACTTGACCGCCGGCCTGGCGCTCCGCCCATAGATCTTGCTGACGTCGTTCAGGGCCAGCGTCACGCCACGCTCTCCGCCCGCTCGAGCAGCCCGTTCTGCGCATCGTAGAGCAGCGCGCGCTCCGTGTCCGGCCAGAACCACAGTTTTGAGCCGGCCGTCGGCACCACGCCGCCGGCGCTGGCGAGGATCTCATCGCCCGCCGGCGTGCGGAGCAGCATGATCGCCCGGTCGTGCAGCGGCGTGACCGCCTCCAGGACCGCCTCCGCCGCCCCCGGCTCGGGGTCGGCCGCGACCGTCAGATCCTCCGGCCGGATGCCCAGCAGCGCGTCGCGCCCGACCAGGGCCGCTCCCGCCCGCAACCCCAGATCGAGCCCGAGCGCCTGCACACGAACGCCGTCGTTGCTGGCGATCGGCCGGCAGGGGACCAGATTGACCGGCGGGTCGCCGAACAGCCGCGCGACCGCAGTCGTGGCCGGCCGGTCGTACACCTCCTCCGGATCGTCGCACTGCACGATGCGCCCCGCGACCATCACCGCGATGCGGTCGCCGAGCGCCATCGCCTCGCGGTAGTCCTGCGTCACGTAGATCGACGCCGCACCCGATCGCCGAAGCAGCCGGGGCAGCTCCATGCGCATCTCGTAGCGCAGCTTCGCGTCCACGTTGCGGAGCGGATCGTCGAGCAGCAGCACCTTGGGTTCGCCGACCAGCGCTCGCGCCAGCGCCGTCCGCTGCTTCTGTCCGTTCGAGAGCGCGCGCGGCAGCTGCTCGAGCACATGCGAGATGCGCAGCATCTCCGACACGCGCGCGACCCGCGCGTCGCGCTCGGCCTCACCGATCCTGCGCGCCCTGAGCGGGCTCGCGATATTCTCGCGCGCCGACATGTGCGGATAGAGCGCGAAGTTCTGGAACGCGACGCCCATGTCGCGCGCTTCCGGCCCGGCCACCGACACGTCGCGCCCGTCGATCCGGACCTCGCCGGTCGAGCGCGGATCGAGCCCCGCGATCGCGCGCAGCAGCACCGTCTTGCCCGCGCCCGACGGCCCGAACAGCACCAGCGTCTCGCCGGGCTCGACCGAGAGCCCCACCTCGTGCAGCACCACGTTCTTGCCGAACGACGCGCCGATGCCCCGGAACGCGAGTCCCTCCCGTGCCGCCGCGACGCTCATCCCTTCACCGCTCCCAGGCTCAGACCTTCGACCAGCCAGCGCTGCGCGTACAGCGCCAGCGCCAGCGTCGGCAGGATCGACAGCACGATCGCCGCCGCGATGATCCCGTACTGGATGCCGGACGCGGTGACGAACGCCAGCGCGCCGACCGTCACCGGCTGCTTGTCGGCCGACGCCAGGATCAGGGCGAAGACGAAATTGTTCCAGGAGAAGATGAACGACAGCAGCCCGGCGGACGCGATCCCGGGAGCGGCCAGCGGCAGTGCGATCCTGGTGAAGCCCTTCCACCAGGAATGGCCGTCGACCCGGTAGGCATACTCGATGTCCGGACTGGCGTCCTCGAAATACCCGCGCACGATCCACAGGATCAGCGGCAGGCAGATCAGCTGATAGACCCAGATCAGCCCGACATAGGTATTGGCGAGCCCGAGATCCTGGAAGTAGAGCAGCAACGGCAGCAGCACCAGCAGCGGCGGCGCGAACCGGAACGACAGCAAGGTGAACGCGATGTCCTCGCCGCCGCGGAACCGGAACCGCGCGAAGGCATAGGCAGCCGGCACCCCGAGCACTAGCGCAACCGCCACCGAACAGACCGACAGCAGCACCGAGTTCCAGAGATTGTGCAGGAACGTGATGTCGAGCGAACCCGACGCCGTCTGCAACTTGCCGGAGAACAGCGCCGCGTAGTTCGACAGCACCGGATGAAAGCCGATCGAGGGCGGGATCTGCAGCACCGCCTCGTTGGTCTCGAACGACATCCGCAGGATCCAGGCGATCGGGAAGAGGAAGAAGATCACCACGATCGTCAGCGCCGCACCACGGAGGATGCGCAACACGAGCTCAGGCATGTCCGCGCGCCCTTTCCCGAAGCCTGTGCCACTGCTTGACGAACACGTTCGACAGCACGTAGGTGATCACCCACAGGATCATCAGAACCGCCGCCGAGCGGCCGACGTTGGTGTACTGGAAGAAGTCCAGATACGCCCTCACCTGGAACACCAGCAGGCTGTCGCCCGGACCGCCCTGGGTCATCGCGTAGATGATGTCGAACTGCTGGATCGAGTCGAGCAGCCGAAACAGGATCGCGGTCAGCAGGAACGGTGTGAGCATCGGCAGCGTGATGCGGAAGAACACGAAGCTTCCGGGCACCCCGTCGAGCCGCGCCGCCTCGAACGGCGCCGGCGGCAGGCTGCGCAGCCCGGCCAGCAGCAGGATGATCATGAATGGCGTGTACACCCAGATGTCCACCAGCACGACGGTGAGCATCGCGGTCGACGGCGCCGACGCCCACTTGAAATCGGTGACGCCGATCGTCGAAAGCGCCCAGCTGAAGATGCCGAAACCGGGATTGGTCATCAGCTTCCACATCAGCGCCGCGATCGCCGGCGCCGTCATCAGCGGCAGCAGCAAGGCGATCGAGATCGCGTTGTTGAGCCGCGTCCGCTCGCGCAGCAGCAGCGCGATTCCCAGGCCCAGCAGCAGCTCGATACCGATGGTGGCCGCCGTGTAGATCATCGACACCCGGACCGTGTTCCAGAACTCCGCCGCGCCGAGCAGGCTGACATAGTTGCCCAACCCGATGAAGCGCCGGCTGAACGGCAGCGCCAGGTTGTAGCGCTCGAGGCTGTAATAGACCGCGGTGCCGAACGGAACGAGAATGCCGATGCAGACGATGAGCGCCGGCAGGCTGAGGAGATAGGGCAGGGCGCGCGAACGGACCGGACGACGCCGCGCCGATCCGCCGATCTCCGTGGTCCGGACGGCTTCGCCCATCGGGGTCACTCCAAGATCCTGCGGGTGGCCCGCCGGGCCACCCGAGCCGCCTCGATCAGCCGAGACCGGCGTCGCGCATCTGGCCGTTGATGCCGTCGGCGAGCTTGTCCAGCCCTTCGTCGACCGGCAGCTGGCGCGCCACCATCTGCTGCAGCGACGCCGCCCATTGCGTCGTCACATTGAAGAAGAGCGGCTGCGGCGTGAAGTAGATCTTCGCATCCGGCTGCGTCGCCTGATAGGTCTGCGTGAAATTGTCGAAGTTCTTGCTCAGACGATCGGTGAACTGCGTGTCCTTCCAGATGCTGGCCCTGACCGGATCGATCTGGTCCTTCGAACGCGCTCCGAACAACAGATGGTCGGTTCCCGTCGCCCATTGCAGGAAGTGCCATGCCGCATCCTTCTTCTGCGAGAAGTTCGACATCGCCAGCGACCAGATCCAGACGTTCGAGGTCGGGTGCGACGCGGCGGGGTTGGGCGCGAACGGCGCGTAGGCGAGCTGGCCATGCTCCTTGTCGTTGCCGCTGTTGGCGAAATATCCCAGACTGTCGGCGTCGTAGATCATCGCCGCGGCGCCGGCGCCCAGATCCTGGTTCACCTGGTACCAGGTGTAGGTGGCCCAGTTCTTCGGCCCGCTGTCCTGCACCAGCTTGACGAACAGCGCGGTGAATTCCTTCGACTGCTTGGAGTTCACCGTCGAGGTGAGCTTGCCGTCGGCGAACGCGAAGTCCTTGGCGCCATAGTTCGCGAAGCCCGACAGGAACCCGGGATGGATCGTCGCCCACGACCGGCTGCCGCGCAGCCCGCAGCCATACATCGAGCCGCCGCTGTCGGTTCCGACCTTGGCCGCCGTCTCCAGCATCTCGTGCATGTTCTTCGGCGGCGTCAGGTGCATCTTGTCGAACGCCGGCTTGTTGTAGGTCACCATGTAGACCTCGAAGCCCCAAGGCAGCGCCCATTGCTTGGCGCCCGGTCCGCCGAGCGCCTCGCCCGGCTTGCCCGACCACGAGTCAGAGGCGCGCAGGTTGGGGAGGATGTCCTCCCAGTCGTATTTCGGGTTGGTCTTGCTGGCGTCGTGGATGTATTCGTTCAGGTCGACCAGCCAGCCGGCCGGTCCGTATTGCCAGGTCTGGTAGGCGCCGGTCATGAAGGCGTCGTATTCGCTCGATCGTGACGACAATGCCGCCGTCACCTTGTCGAAATAGACGTCCTCCGGAAAGATGTCGTATCTGACGTCCATTCCGGTCAGCGTCTTGAACGCCTCGAGATCCGCGATCATCGCGTCCGCGTAGGGATGCTTGTTGAGCAGCAGCTTGATCCCGGTGCCCTTGTAGGCCTGCCAATCGAAGTCAGCCGCCAATGCCCGGGTCGCCGCCGCATTGACCAGCATGTCGGCGCCGGTCACCGCGATCCCGAGCGCGCCCAGCCTGCGCATCAGCTCGCGACGACCAAGGCCTCCTCCGACGAAAGTCTCGCACAGCTCTCTTGCTTTCTCGTTCATGTCCGTCCGCTCCACCCTTGTTGTCTTGCATCGTGCTCGTCGAGCACCCACGCGCCGACACGCGCCACGTTCATGGTGCAGTGGTCGCGATACGCCGTCGGCGTAGTTTTCATATGCGTCAGGAACTGCCGGTTGAAGTTCGACAGATTGTTGAAGCCGCTCCCGTAGCAGACATCGATCACCCGGGCCTGCCGATCCTGCGACAGCAGGCCGCATGCGAGATGGATGCGAAGGCGGTTGACGTACTGGACGAACGACATTCCCGTATGCCGCCGGAAGCGTCGCGAGAATGCGCTGCGGCTGCATCCGCACATCTCGGCGAGCGCGCTTTCGCGCAACCGTTCCGTCAGGTTGCGCTTGATGTGCGCGAGCACATGGTTGAGCGGAGCGGCCATGTAGTCGTCCGGCGTCGGCTCGTAGCCCGCACTCGCGAGCAGACGTCGCTCGGCGGCCCCGCTCAGCAGTCCGAGCAACTGCATGAACAGCTCGATCCGTCGCGGTCCTTGTGCCGTGAGCAGCTCCGCGAAAATCGGCTTGCTCGCCTTGCCGATCGCGGGCGTGAACTCGATGCCTCGCCGCGCATCCGCCAGCAACGTCTCGACCGGGGACAGTTCGGGGAAGGTCGCCAGGCAGCCCGCGACGAATGCGGCGGTGAACTGCACGTAGAGACAGCGGCAATCGATCGCCGCGTGAGGCGCGGTTTCGCTGATCCAGTTGTGGGGGAGATTGGGGCCGGTCATCACCAGGTTGCCCGGCGAGAACCTGCCGATATAGTCGCCCACGAAGGCCCGCCCGCTGGTCTCGGCGATCAGGTGGATCTCGTATTCCGGATGGAAATGCCAACGCACGGTTCGGAACGGATATCCGTGCGAGAATACCAGGAACGACTGGCCACGTCCCACGTCGACAACCTCGAGATCGGGCTCGGACGGCGCGCGCTCGTTCACCAGATGGACCCGTTCCGGCAGCTCGATCACTGCGGCGTGCATGTTCGCCTCGTCCCTCGTCGCCGACCTTGCTTCCGGCGGTTCGTTCGTTGTCGAGACGATAGACCAGCGTTACTCCGCCTTGCTACTCCGTTCCGTTCGCACGAGTGATACTTTTTTGCACGAGCGCGTCGTGGATCGCGGCGTCGAGGCTCGGGTCCGGCGCCTCGACACTCCGTGCTGGTCCGTGCGGCGTGAGCAGGTCTCGGACGGGTCCTGGCGTCCCGTAGGGGATTCGAACCCCTGTTACCGCCGTGAAAGGGCCACAAACTCCATGCGAGAGCGTGCACACACGTTTCTAAGTCTTTGATTTTGCAACGTTCGCATTTTGATGCACTCCCCCGCGCATCCGTGCATACTCCCCAGGATTTTTCCCATGACAGCTTGCGTCCATGCCACGCCAGACCGTCGACCAGCCGATCACCACCCGCGCAGCGCGCGAGCCGCCTTGTCATCCGGGCAGAGCCCTGGCGTTCGATCGCTGCCGGCGTCTCAATCGGCTATCGTCGAGCTCCAACCGGCGGGAGCTGGTTGGTCAGAACGCCCGTCGAAGGACGCTATCGGGAGGCTTCGATAGGTCGCGCCGACGATGTCATCCGGGCCGACGGCACCAATCACCTTGACTTCCGACAGGCTCAGACGAAGGCCCGAACCGAAGCCGCAAATCAACTTCAACGGGGCGCCGGACTGAATCCGCAATGCGCAGGGCGCGCGCCTTACGTGACCGCAGATGCCGTCGAAGACTACACGCGGGACTACGAGCGCCGGGCGGCAAGGACCCTCGTGGGATTCGCAACACGGCCAAGGCGCACATCATTCCGGCATTCGGAGACGTCCGGCTAGATCGGCTTACCCAGCGTCGCTTGATCGAGTGGCACCACGGTTTGGCCAATCAACCTGCGCGCCTCCGTCGACGGGCCGGAGAGTCAGCCGAACCCAAGCGGCGCGCGCTTGATCTCTCCGACCACAAGGCGGTTCGGCGGCGACGAACCAGTGCCAACCGCATTTCGGCCCTGTTCAGGGCCGTCCTCAACCATGCGCTGGCCCACGGCGTCATTCAAACAGACGCTGCCTGGAAACGGGTCCTACCCTTTCGCGAGGTCGAGAGCCCCAGGATGCGCTATCTCTCTGATCTCGAGATCAGCCGGCTGGTCAACGCCTCCGCGCCGGATCTGCGGCAGATCGTCATCGCGGGCGTCCTGACCGGACTACGGTATGGTGAGATCTGCCGGTTGCGCGGTCTCGACTTCGACCCGATGGCGGCCACGCTGATGGTCGCGATCAGCAAGAGCGGCAAGCCGCGTCATGTCCATCTCACCGATGAAGGCTGCGCCTTCTTCAAACAGGCGGTCGCCGGCAAGTCGTCGAATGTTTTGGTTTTTGTGCGGGCCAGCGGTGAACCGTGGGGCAAATCGCATCAGTTCCGACTGCTTCGCGAGGCATGCGCGGCGGGGCAGATCGAGCCGGCAATCTCGATCTACATGGTTACGTCCCCGAGCGTGGTGTAGGAGCCCGGCCCTTGGTTGGTCCGAGTTGATCAGGCGTCCACGCCTGGCAACCTGATGACGAGATCGTTGCTCGCGACCTTGTGGAAGAAGCCAGGCGTGCAGTCACAGAGATACTTGACAGCGTCGGGATCGACAGCTCGACCTTTGTTGGCCGCGAGAGAACCAGGGCCAATCTGGCCTTCCTGCAGACGCTGCGCGAACAGCACGAAGACCGAGGCAGGGAATTCCGCCGCGGGCTGTTCCAGAACACCGGCAATCTCGTCGCGCTCGCGATGATGTCGCTGGTGCTGCTCGCCGGCGGCTTTCTGATCGGTCATGGCTTCCCGCTCAAATAGACGTGCTCGTCTATTCAGCGATGAGAGCAAACCGTCCCGGTCCCGTTCCAATCACAACAGTGGGCGCCATCCATGTCAGCTGGTCCGTTCATCGCCTGTCTGGATTTCACCAGAAGGGAGGAGGGTGGCTACACCTGCGATCCGAGGGATTCGGGCAACTGGTCGAGTGGCGTCGCAGGCAATGGCCGTCTGATCGGCTCCAACATGGGCGTCAGTGCGCCTACCCTGATCTCCTGGCTCGGGCAAGGAGAAGCGGATACGGTCGACCAGAAGGAGATGAGGGCCTTGCCGGAGCCGACCTATCAGGCGATCGCGCGTGCGCGCTACTGGAGGAGCCTCGGATGCGACGGCCTCGCGCCCGCAATCGCCATGATGGTCTTCGATTTCGGCTGGAACGTCGGAGTGGGAAGGTCCGGCAGCATATTGCAGCGGGTTCTCGGCCTGAAGGGAGCGGCGGTCGATGGCGACGTGGGAGAAAAAACTCTCAAGCTCGCGTCGACGCCCGCGTGGACGGCGATGCTCGAGTGTCTGCCGCCCGCCGCGATCAAGGAGTTGCAGGCTCGTTGCGGGCTGCTCCAGGATGGGCTCGCAGGCGGATCGACGAGGAAGGCTGTGCAGGACCGGCCGGCTCTGTGGCCGTTGGCGTTGACCTTGCGACTGGCCCAGGAGCAGGCAAGCGAGTACCGGGGGTTCGGAAATTTCGCGACATACGGCAACGGATGGCTGGCGAGAACGACGCGGCGGCTCGGCGCGGCCCGCGAACTCGTCGTTCCGTCACACCCGGGCTATCTGCTCGCGATCAGCCGCGCTGCCTCTACCGCGAAATAGGTCAGCACTCCGTTCGCGCCCGCCCGTTTGAAGCAGAGCAGGGCTTCCATGATCGCCCGGTCTCGATCCAGCCAACCGTGGTCCGCCGCCCCAGCGATCATCGCGTACTCTCCCGACACCTGGTAGGCGAACGTCGGTGCCGCGAACCGTTCCCGCACGCGGCGCACGACGTCGAGATAGGGCATGCCGGGCTTGACCATCACCATGTCGGCCCCTTCGAGGAGATCGAGCTCGACCTCGCGAAGCGCCTCGTCCGTGTTGGCCGGGTCCATCTGGTAGGTCTTCTTGTCGCCTTTCAGCGCACTGCCCGATCCCAAGGCGTCCCGGAACGGACCATAGAACGCCGAAGCATATTTCGCCGCGTAGCTCATGATCCGTGTGTCGAGAAAACCCTGGCGGTCCAGTTCGCTCCTGATCGCGCCGATCCGCCCGTCCATCATGTCGGAAGGCGCGATGATGTCGATGCCGGCCGCGCTCTGGTTGATCGCCTGCCGCACCAGCGCTTCGACCGACGCGTCATTGGCGATCCGCCCGTCGCGGATCACTCCGTCATGCCCGTGATCGGTATACGGATCGAGCGCGACGTCGCCGACAAGGGCGATCTGCGGGTATTCCCGCTTGAGCACGCGCGCAGCCCGGCACATCAGATTGTCCGGATTGGCCGACTGGGTCCCCTCCGGGTCGCGCAACTCGAACGGTGTCGCCGGGAACAGTGCCACCGCCGGAATGCCCAGCGACGCTGCTTCCTCGACATGTCCCGCCACCCGGTCGACGCTGACACGCACCACGCCCGGCATCGACGCGACGGCCTGCTCGACCCCGCCTCCCTCGAGCACGAAAATCGGCCAGATCAGATCATCGACCGACAGGTGGTTTTCCGCCACCAGGCGCCGCGTCGCGTCGTCGAACCGGTTGCGTCGCAGACGCGTCCCCGGAAACCGTCCCACCGTCATCTCACGCATCCCAGACGCGGCGCGCATGGAACCGCCCGTAGGCAAAATACACGACCAATCCGATCGCCATCCAGATCACCAATCGTATCCAGGTCAGCGCGTCGAGCGATGCCATCAGCGCGAAGCACGAGACGATTCCGAGCACCGGGATCGCCGGGCTCCAGGGCGTGCGGAACGCCCGCGTGATCCCCGGCTGGGACCGACGAAGCAGCAACACGCCGCCACACACGATGCAGAACGCGAGCAGCGTCCCGATCGACGTCATCTCGCCCAGCGTGCTGATCGGCAACAATCCCGCCAGCGCCCCCGCCAACGCCATGAACAGCGCGTTGCACCGCCAGGGCGTCCGCCAGGCCGGATGCACCTCGGAAAAGAACTTCGGCAGCAGCCCGTCCTTGGACATCGCGTAGAACACCCGGCTCTGTCCGAGCAGCAGAACCAGAATGACCGAGGTGTAACCGAGGATGATCCCGATCTTCACCGCATAGCGCAGCCAATGGTACGGTGTGTGATTGATCGCGGTCGCCACCGGCGCCGCGTCCCCCGCCATGTCGCGATAGTTCACGATCCCGGTCAGCACCAGCGAGAACAGCACATACAGCACCGTGCAGATCGCAAGGCTCCCCAGGATCCCGATCGGCATGTCACGCTGCGGCTTGACCGTCTCCTGCGCTGCCGTCGAGACCGCATCGAACCCGATATAGGCGAAGAAGATCACGCCCGCGGCCCGCATCACGCCCGAGAACCCGAAATGCCCGAACGTGCCCTGGTTGGCCGGCACGAACGGCGTGAAGTTCGCGGTGTTCACGTACGCGGCCCCGAAGCCGATCACCGCCAGCACGATCGCGACCTTGATCACCACGATGGCGTTGTTGACGCGCGAACTCTCCGAAATGCCGCGTATCAGCAGCAACGACACCAGCACGATGACGAAGATCGCCGGCAGGTTCACCAGCCCCGTCGACATCGTCCCATCCGCCAGCTTGACCGGCTCGAACGGGGCCGCGATCAGCCGCGGCGGCAACGCCACCCCGAAATCGAGCAGCAGCGAATTGAGGTAGCGCGACCAGCTCGTCGCCACCGTCGCCGCCCCCACGGCATATTCCAGCACCAGGTCCCAGCCGATGATCCATGCCACCAGCTCGCCCATCGTCGCATACGCATAGGTGTACGCGCTGCCCGCCACCGGGATCATGCTCGCGAGCTCGCTGTAGCACAGTCCGGCGAACCCGCAGCCGATCGCCGCGATCACGTAGCTCAGCGTCACGCCGGGCCCCGCATACTGGGCGGCCGCGATCCCCGTCAGCGAGAACAGCCCCGCGCCGATGATGCACCCGATCCCCAGCGACACCACGCCGATCGGCCCGAGCGTTCGCTTGAGCTCGTTGCCGCCGCTCTGCGCGATCAGGGATGCGATCGGCTTGCGGCGCATCAGTGGACCGGGCGCGGTCGCGTCTGACATCTGGTAACCTCCATCGATCCGGTTCGGCCGTGCGGTATCCGAATTGTTCACATCAATCGGCCCGACGACGCAACGCATCAGACGGGCCAGGCTGGACGCGCTTGCCTCCCGTGCACGAGCAGCCCAGGTAAGACGCAACAACCAGGAGATCGGCGGGATGAACGAGCAGACCACCGGCGTCAGCCTCCAGCGCTTCTTCACCGCCCCGCTCGCGGAGACCGACGCCGAACTCGCCGAAGCCATCGGCGCCGAGCTTCACCGCCAGCAGGACGGCATCGAGCTGATCGCCAGCGAGAACATCGTCTCCGCCGCGGTGCTCGAGGCGCAAGGTTCGGTGCTGACCAACAAATACGCCGAGGGCTACCCCGGCCGCCGCTACTATGGCGGCTGCGCCGAAGTCGACCGCGCCGAGACGCTCGCCATCGACCGCGCCCGCCGCCTGTTCGGCTGCGCGTTCGCCAACGTCCAGCCGCACTCCGGCGCCCAGGCCAACCAGGCCGTCTTCCTCGCCCTCCTCAAGCCGGGCGACACCACGCTGGGCATGTCGCTCGCCGCCGGCGGCCACCTCACGCACGGCGCCGCCCCCAACCTGTCCGGCAAATGGTTCAACGCCGTGCACTACGGTGTCCGACGCGACGACGGCCTGCTCGATCAGGACGAGCTCGAGCGCCTCGCGCGCGCCGAGCGTCCCAGGCTGATCATCGCCGGCGGCTCCGCCTACCCGCGCATCATCGACTTCGCCCGCATCCGCGCGGTCGCCGACGAGGTGGGAGCGATGTTCATGGTCGACATGGCGCACTTCGCCGGCCTCGTCGCCGCCGGCCTCTACCCCAACCCGCTCGATCACGCGCACGTGGTGACCACCACCACCCACAAGACCCTGCGCGGCCCGCGCGGCGGCATGATTCTCTGCAACGACGAGGAGCTCGGCCGCAAGATCAACGCCGCCGTTTTCCCCGGCCTGCAGGGCGGCCCGCTGATGCACGTCATCGCCGCCAAGGCCGCCGCCTTCGGCGAAGCGCTCACGCCCGCCTTCCGCACCTACCAGTCCGCACTCGCCGCCAACGCCCGGGTGCTGTCCGACACCCTGGCCGGGCGCGGTCTCGCCATCGTCACCGGAGGCACCGACACCCACCTCCTCCTCGTCGATCTGCGTCCCAGGCGCGTCACCGGCCGCGACGCCGAGCGCAGCCTCGAGCGTGCCCGGATCACCGCCAACAAGAACGCCATCCCGTTCGACCCCGAAAAGCCCGCCATCACCTCGGGCATCCGCCTCGGCACTCCCGCCGCCACGACGCGCGGCTTCGGCGCCGCCGAGTTCCGTGAGGTCGGGCTGATGATCGACGAGGTGGTCGAAGGCCTCGCCGCGTCGAATGACGCCGCCAATCAGGCCGCCGAGGCTCGCGTCGCCGAGCGCGCGCTGGCGCTCTGCGCACGCTTCCCGATCTACGGAGACTGACCACAAACTAGGCAGTAGCTCGATACAGGAGCAACAAGCTCCCGGTTTACGGGTTGGTCGTCGCCCTCTATGCTCAACCTCCAGGCAGCATAATGGGGCGGCATCCTGCTGGATCGGCGATCGGTCGACACGCATTGTCCGTATTGCGCGCTGCAGTGCGCGATGACGCTCACGTCGAACGGCCCCGCGTGGGACGTGGCCCCGCGCGAATTCCCGTCCAACAAGGGCGCACTTTGTCGCAAGGGGTTCACCGCCGCCGAGCTGCTCGGCCACCCCGACCGTCTCGCCTCGCCACTGATCCGCGACCGGCGCGGCGGCGCGCTGCGAGAAGCCACCTGGGACGAGGCTCTTGACCTGATCGTGGCGCGCGTTCGCGCCGTCCAGCGCGATCGCGGCCCGGACGCGGTCGCCGTCTTCGGTGGCGGCGGCCTGACCAACGAGAAGGCCTACCTGCTCGGCAAGTTCGCCCGGGTCGCACTCCGCACCGCCAACATCGACTACAACGGCCGCTTCTGCATGGCGTCCGCCGCCGCCGCCGGCATCAAGGCCTTCGGGCTGGACCGCGGCCTGCCGTTCCCGCTCGACGACATTCCCGGGGCGGACGCAATCCTGCTCACCGGCGGCAACCCCGCCGAGACCATGCCGCCGGTGATGCAGTATTTCGACGCCCAGCGCCGCCGCGGCGGCAAGCTCATCGTCGTCGATCCGCGCGCGACGCCCACGGCGCTGCAGGCCACGCTGCATCTCCAGCTCACCCCGGGCACCGATGCGGCGCTGGCCAACGGCATCCTGCACGTCGTCCTCCAGCGCAATCTCATCGACCGCAGCTTCATCGAGCGCCGCACCAGCGGCTTCGACCGCATCCGCCGCGTCGCCGCATCCTACTGGCTCGACCGCGTCGAACGCATCACCGGCGTGCCGTCGAGCAAGGTGACGCAGGCCGCCCACATCATCGGCGAGGCCGCCACCGCCATGCTGCTCACCGGCCGCGGCGCCGAGCAGCAGACCAGCGGCGTCGACAACGTGCTCGCCTTCATCAACGTCATGCTCGCCACCGGCCACGCCGGCCGCGCCCATTGCGGCTTCGGCTGCATGACCGGGCAGGGGAACGGGCAGGGCGGCCGCGAGCACGGCCAGAAGGCCGACCAGCT
This sequence comes from uncultured Acetobacteraceae bacterium, assembly GCA_964247395.1. Taxonomy (GTDB): domain Bacteria; phylum Pseudomonadota; class Alphaproteobacteria; order Acetobacterales; family Acetobacteraceae; genus CAXTPV01. Next base: position 6,364 of record CAXTUK010000015.1, on the reverse strand, counting down.
TCCCGGCTATCGCAGGATCGACGATCCTGGCGCCCGCCGGGCCGTCGCCGCCGCCTGGCGGATCGACGCCGAAACGCTGCCCGGCCCTGGCCTGCCCGCCGTCGAACTGTTCGACGCGATGGGCCGCGAGATCGCCGCCCTGTTGGTCTTCGGGGCCAATCCCCTGGTCTCCGCTCCGTCGTCGAACAGCGTCGCCGAACGTCTGCGCGCGCTCGATCTCCTCGTCGTCGCCGACATCTTCCTGTCCGAAACCGCCGCCCTGGCCGACATCGTCCTGCCGATCACCCAATGGGCGGAAGAGGACGGCACCATGACCAATCTCGAGGGCCGCGTGGTCCGGCGCAGGAAAGCCGTCGAACCGCCGGAGGGCGTGCGCACCGACCTCGAGATCATCGCCGAACTCGCCCGCCGACTCGACGCGCCCTCGACCTTCTCCGACGACCCGCGCGCGGTGTTCGACGATCTGCGCGCCGCCAGCGCCGGCGGCGTCGCCGACTACGCCGGCGTCACCTGGGAGCGCGCCGAGGCGGACGGCGTCTTCTGGCCCTGTCCCGACGAGGATCACCTCGGCAGCCCGCGCCTGTTCCTCGACCGCTTCGCCCACCAGGACGGCCGCGCCCGCTTCCATGCCGTGGAGCACCGCGATCCGGTCGAACCGCCCGATGCCGATTTCCCGTTCTATCTCACCACCGGCCGCACCCTGGTCCACTACCAGAGCGGCACCCAGACCCGTCGCGTCCCGTCGCTCAACGACCCCGAGCCCCAAGCCTTCGTCGAAATCCAACCCCCCACCGCCCGCCCCCTGCCCAACACGGGGGCGCGCAAGGCCGCGTCCGAGCACCCGGAGGGCACGGAGCAG
>CAXTUK010000015.1:0-5495 GCA_964247395.1 uncultured Acetobacteraceae bacterium | reverse complement strand
GCCTTCGTCGAAATCCATCCCGCGACCGCACGCACGCATCGGATCGCGCCGGGCGACATGGTCCGCCTCGCCACCCGTCGCGGCGCGGCGCTGTTCCGTGCCCGCCTCACTCCGACGATCCGCCTCGACACGCTCTTCGTGCCCTTCCATCACGCGGGCGAGGGCTGCGCCAACCTGCTGACCAGCCAAGCCGTCGACCCGGTCTCGCGCATCCCCGCATTCAAGGTCTGCGCCGTGGCGCTCGCGCACGCCGAACCCGCACGCGCCTGCAATCCCGAGTCCAGCCTGGCCAAGGAGCCCGTCTGACATGATCGAAAGCAGACCGCGCTTCCTTCAGGGCGTGCTGGCGTTCGAGGGCGCCGGTCTCGACCGGCCGCAACCGCTCGCCGCTCTCGCCTACACCGTCCCGCGCGACCGGCGTGCGCAGCTGATCTACATGCGCGCCGGCAACTCCAGCCCCGAGCTCGTCTCGCTCGCACTCACCCGCAACGGCGAGCCGATCAGGCTCTTCCCGCTCGGCGCCAGGTCCGCCTCGCACGTGCAGCTCGCCGTCGTCGAGGATCTGCAACCCGACCAACGCATCGGAGTCACGCTGGCGGCGCCCGCCGGCGTGTCGGGCACCGTCATCGTCGACATCGGCCTTCTCGAGATCTGACCAGGACATCGCCATGGACATCCACGCGCCCGCCCGCCAGAAGCTGGTCGTCGTCGGCAACGGCATGGCCGGCGCCCGCGCGGTCGAGGAGATCATCGCCCGCGGAGGCGCCGCCCGCTTCGACATCACGATGTTCGGCGACGAGCCCTACGGCAACTACAACCGCATCCTGCTGTCCAACATGCTGAGCGGCATCGCCGACGCCAGCGAGATCTTTCTCAATCCGCTCTCCTGGTACGACGACAACGCCATCACGCTGCACGCCGGCCACCTCGTCACCGACATCGACCGCGCCGCGAAATGCGTCCGCTCCGACAAGGGCCTCGTCGTCCACTACGACAAGCTGCTGATCGCGACCGGCAGCCGCGCCTTCATCCCGGTCATGAAGGGCGCGATCCGAGGCGACGGCAACATGCGCGACGGCGTCTTCGGCTTTCGCAGCCTCGACGATTGCAACGCCATCATGGAGTGCGCCTCCCGCTCGAAGCGCGCCGTGGTGATCGGTGGCGGACTGCTCGGTCTCGAAGCCGCCCGCGGCCTGCTCAATCACGGCTGCGAGGTCCACGTCGTGCATATCGGCCGGCAGTTGATGCCGGCGCAGCTCGACGAGCAGGCGGCCAGGCTGCTCCGCTCCACCATGGAGCGCATGGGCATCGTGATCCATCTCGAGAAGCACACGACCGAGGTGCTCACCCGCCTCGTCGACGGCGTCAAGCGCGTTGCCGGCCTCGCCTTCAAGGATGGCGCCAAGCTCGACTGCGACATGGTCGTCATCTCGGCCGGCATCCGCCCCAACGCCGAGATCGCGCGCGCCGCCGGCCTCGCCGTCGAGCGCGCCATCGTGGTCGGCAACGACATGCGCACCGACGACCGCGACATCTTCGCCGTCGGCGAATGCGTCCAGCACCGCGACCGCGTCTACGGCCTGGTCGCACCGCTGTGGGAGCAGGCCAAGGTCGCCGCCGACCAGCTGACCGGCGCCAATCCCGACGCCGCCTATCACGGCTCCAAGCTCGCCACCAGGCTCAAGGTGATGGGCGTCGAACTCGCGTCGATGGGCATCACCGAGCCCGAGGAGGAACGCGACGAGATCATCCAGTTCGTCGAGCCGCGCCGTGGCACCTACAAGAAGCTCATCGTCCGCGACGGCCGCCTCGTCGGCGGCATCCTGATGGGCGACATCAGCAAGGCCGCCTACCTCATGCAGGCCTTCGACCGCGACAGCCCGCTTCCCCCCGACGAGCGCCTGTCGCTGCTCTTCGACCTCGGCGCCCCCGCCCAGGCGGTCACGCTCGACGAGATGCCCGACGACCAGCAGGTCTGCAACTGCAACGGCGTCTCCAAGGGACAGATCGGCGCCTGTGTCGCCACCGGCGCCCGCACGTCCAGGGCGGTGATGACGGCGACCCGCGCCGGCATGGGCTGCGGCTCGTGCAAGAGCCTGGTCGGCGAACTCGTCGCCCATTTCTCCGGCGGCGACATCGAGGAGGATCCGTCCGTCCACTACTACGTCCCCACCATCCCGATGGCCAAGCCCGAGCTCACGGCCGCCATCCGTCAGCATAACCTGCGCTCCGTCAGCCAGGTCTTCCGCGCCCTCTCGACGGACGGACGCGAGGACGCCGCCAGCAAGCCCGCTCTCGCCTCGCTGCTCATCACCATCTGGGCCGGCGACTATGTCGACGAGCGCGACGCCCGCTTCATCAACGACCGCGTGCACGCCAACATCCAGCGCGACGGCACCTTCTCCGTCGTCCCCGAGATGGCCGGCGGCATCACCACCGCCGACGAACTCATCCGCATCGGCGAGGTCGCCAAGAAGCACGATGTCCCGCTCGTCAAGCTGACCGGCGGCCAGCGCATCGACCTCGTCGGCATTCCGAAGGAGAAGCTGCCCGCGATCTGGGCCGATCTCGGCATGCCGGCGGGCTGGGCCTGGGGCAAGAGCTACCGCACCTGCAAGAGCTGCATCGGCACCGATTTCTGCCGCTTCGGCCTCGGCGACAGCATGGGGTTGGCCAAGCAGGTCGAGCAGCGCTATCGCGGCCTCGACAGTCCCGCCAAGATGAAGCTCGCCACCGCCGGCTGCCCGCGCAACTGCTCGGAAGCCATGGTCAAGGATCTCGGCATGGTCGCCATCGGCGACGGCAAGTGGGAGATCCACGTCGGCGGCGCCGCCGGCGCCCACGTCCGCAAGGGCGACGTGCTCGCAACCGCCGACAGCGAGGAGCAGGCGCTGAGGATCAGCGATCGCTTCTTCCAGTACTATCGAGAGAACGCGAAATGGAAGGAGCGGACCTACACCTTCATGGAACGGATCGGTCTCGCCCGGGTCCGCGCGATCATCGTGGACGACAGCGAGGGGATCTGCGCCGACCTCGATGTCGCGATGGCCGAAGCCCGGGCCGCCGTCCGTGATCCCTGGCTCGAGCGCGACAGGCCGGCCACGTCCAACCAGTTCCGATCTCGCGTGCGCGAGGAGGTCTGATGCTCGTGACGACGCAAACCGCCGTCGGCAATCTCGCGGACATCCCTCCCGGGGAAGGCCGGGAGTTCGACGTCGGTCGGACCACGGTCGCGATCTTCCGCACCCGCGATGACCAGGTCTTCGCGACCCAGCCGAAATGCCCGCACCGCGGCGGTCCGCTTCGCGACGGCCTGATCGACGGCGCCACGATCATCTGCCCGCTGCACGACCGCACCTACGAATTGCACACCGGCCGCGGTGTCGGCAACGAGTGCAGCCTCCGCACCTATCCCGTCCGCGTCGCCGACGACGGCACGCTGCTCCTCACCGCCGAGTAGGGCAGGCCATCCCCGCCGTCCGCGTCGCGGCGCTCACGCGGTCGCCGGCAACTCCTCCGGCCGTTCCGCGATCGCCTCGTCGTAGAGGCGCTGCTCGGCCTCTTTGTGCTGCCGGCTGAACCGTACCAGGCCCGCGCACACCGAGCAGACCAGCACGAGCACCCCGAGATCGAACAGCGCCGCCGGCAGGTTCCCGACGCCCTTGAGCAGGAACCCCGCCGCCACCGCGCCGGCGTTGCCGCCGGCCCCCACGATGCCGGTCACCCCGCCGAGCGCCTTGCGATCGACGAACGGCACCAGGGCGTAGATCGCGCCGCATGCCATGTGCGTGAACAACCCGAACCCGAGCATCGCCGCCAGCGCCCACCCGAACGTGGCCGCACGCGAGAACGCCATCAGCCCCAGGCCTTCGCCGACCAGCAGCGCCACCAGGAGCACCGTGCGCGCATCGAGCCCCCGCAGGCGCGCGACCCGGTCCGACGCGAAGCCGCCGAGCGCGCGCGCGAACAGCGCCAGCAGCCCGAAGCTGCCCGCGGCGCACCCCGCCGTCGTCAGCGACAGCCCGCACCGTTCGACATAGTAGCTCGCCGCCACTCCATGGATGAAGATCTCCACCCCGAACGCCGCCCCGTAGCAGACCGCCAGCAACCAGACCCGGTGGTTTCCCATCGCCTGCCGCAGGAGCGCGGGTCCGCCCTTCCTGCCCGAGGCGACCGCCTGCCCGCGCGCCCGCAGCGCCGGAATGTTTCCCTCCGGCGTGTCCTGCCCGAACCGCCAATAGAGCGCACCCACGATCAGCATCATCACGCCGGGCACGAGCATGGCCGCCCGCCAGCCCAGCGACTGCTGCAGGCCGAGGCCCAGCAGCGCCGCCAGGAGCAGCGGCATGACCGTCTGCGTCGCCCCGCCGCCGGCATTGCCCCAGCCGCCCACGGTCGCGTTCGCCGTCCCGACCACGTTCGGCGCGAACATCGTCGACGTCTGATACTGCGTGACCACGAAGCTCGCCCCGATCGCCCCGATCGCCAACCGGAAGGCGAGGAACATCTCGTAGGTCGTCGCGAACGCGATCCCGATCACCGGGACCGCGCCCAGGACCAGGAGCGCGGTGTAGGTGATCCGCGGCCCGAACCGGTCGCACACCGGACCGATCGCGAACCGGACCAGGATCGTCACGCTGACCGCGGCGATGTTGATGTTCGCGACCTGGCCCGCGGTGAGATGAAACTCCGCCTTGATGACCGGCATCAGCGGCGCAATGGCGAACCACGCGAAGAAGCAGACGAAGAACGCGACCCAGGCGAGATGAAACGCCCGCATCTGCGGCGTCGCCAGGCTGAACAGATCGATCCTCGTCGCTTTCTGCGAAGCCATGAAGCTGTCCCTGCACCGAACCGGACGATTGTATCGGCAGCGAACTCCCTGAAAAGACCACAATCGAATCACATCGCAGAAGTCAGGCCAACGAATGCCCAGGAAACGATCGGTAAGCCCGGAGAACGAACAGGAACTGCATCACATGGCATCAATAGCCCGAACGCCCTGGCGGACGACTGGACTTGCGCACCGGCCCGACGCATCTGCATCGCGACCCCACCGGAACCGCCCATGATGCGCTGTCCCTTCTGCGGCCACGACGACACACAGGTCAAAGACAGCCGGCCGGCCGACGACGGCGGCGCGATCCGCCGCCGGCGCTCGTGCCCGCACTGCAACCAGCGTTTCACCACCATCGAACGCGTCCAGCTCCGCGAGCTCACCGTCATCAAGTCCGACGGGCGGCGGGTGCCGTTCGACCGCGACAAGCTCGCCCGCTCGATCCGCATCGCGCTCCGCAAGCGCCCGATCCAGGAGGAGCAGATCGAGCGCATGCTCAACGCCATCGTTCGCCGCCTCGAGGCCTCGGGCGAGAACGACGTCACCAGCAACCAGGTGGGCGAGCTGGTGATGGACACGCTCAAGGGCATCGACGACGTCGCCTATGTCCGTTTCGCCAGCGTCTACCGCGACTTCCGCGAGACCAGGGACTTCGAAC
>CAXTUK010000014.1:7458-21105 GCA_964247395.1 uncultured Acetobacteraceae bacterium | reverse complement strand
GGGCCGCGCGCTGGGCGCCTACGCCCTGCGCAGGACCTTGGCCGCTGACCGCGTCATCGTGCTGCCGGACGGGATCGAGGCTGAACAAGCCGCAGCGATGATGCTTCAGGGCATGACGGCACAATACCTGCTGCGGCGCACGCACCAAGTCGGGCCGAACGACATCATCCTGGTGCACGCGGCGGCTGGAGGCGTCGGCCTCATCGTCTGCCAATGGGCGAAACATCTCGGCGCTCGCGTGATTGGTGTCGTCTCGACGGAGAAGAAGGCCGGGCTCGCCCGCTCGCACGGCGCCGACCATGTCCTGGTCGGGAGCGACAACATGGTGTCCGAGGTCAAGAGAGTGACCAAGGGGGCGATGGCGACCGTCGTCTATGACGGCACCGGAAGAGACACGTTTCATGCGAGCCTCGATTGTCTCGCGCCGCGCGGGCTGATGGTCAGCTTCGGCAATGCCACCGGTGAGGTCAAAGGCTTCGATCTCAGCCTGCTTGCGGCCAAGGGAAGCCTGTTCGTAACGCGGCCGACATTGGCCACTCACATCGCGTCGAGAGCTGACCTGGTCGCCACCGCGGCCGACCTGTTCGAGGTCGTCAAGACCGGGGCCGTCAAGATCCGGATCGACCAGCGCTTTCCCCTCGCGGAGGCAGCCGACGCCCATCGTGCACTCGAAACTCGGACCACGACCGGCAGCACGGTGCTGATACCCTGATCTATCGCGACGCCGGCTGCAGCCATCGCGCGAACCAGGCGAGGGTCCGGCGCTTGGCGTCGGCTCGATCCTTGGCATCGTGCAACTCATGGCCCTGGCCGGGATAGACGACGAACTCGGTCGGCACGCCGAGGGTGTGCAGTGCGTGCCAGAACTCCTGACTCTGGGGCATCGGGCATTCCAGATCCCGGTCGCCGACATACTCGAACGTCGGCGTGTGCACACGCTTGACGAAATTGATCGGCGAGGACCGCGCATAGACGGCAGGGTCGTCGTAGACACTCGCGCCGAAGAACGGGATCATCCATCGATCGATACCGTTCTCGCCGTAGTAGGACAGCCAGTCCGACACGCCCGCGCCGGCTACGGCAGCCTTGAAGCGATCAGTCTGGGTGACAGCCCACATCGCCATGTAGCCACCGTAGCTATATCCCAGCAAGCCGAGCGCATCCGGGTCGATCGGCGCCGTTGCCAGAGCGGCGTCCACACCGCGCAGGATGTCGCGCAGGTCACCATGGCCGAAGTCGCGAACGTTGGCCGACGTGAACGCCTCCCCCTGGCCGAAGCTTCCGCGCGGATTGGGGAGAAGGATGTCATAGCCGGCGTCAAGCAGCCAGCGCCCACGATGCTCGGTCAGGTAAGCCTGGACCGAGGCAGCACTCGGCCCCCCGTGGATCATGGTGATCAGTTTCTGGTCGTCGCTGTTCACCCGGTCTGATGGCTGCAGCAGCCATCCCTGGACCTGGAAACCGTCGCTCTTCCAGGCCAGGCTGCGCGTGACGACCGGAACGCCGAGGCCTCGGTTGATGTGGGTCACGTCGCGCCACTCGCCGATCGGTCCGAATGCGATCTCGGGCGGGTCGCCGAATGTATCGTGGATGGCGGCGGAGCCGCTCGGAGAGCATGCGATGCCAAATGACGAACTCCCGAGATGAAGCCCTGCGTTCGTGGTCCAGAGACGTTTTGGACGCGCTGTCGGCCGGCCGAGCGAGAGGATGTCCGCGTCGGCGCCGCGCAGGGCCGTTGCCGTCAGACCTCCGCCCGCGCATCGGTAGTCGAGTGCCGTCACGGTCTCGGTCATTCCTGGAGTCAGGTCTACGGGTTTCGCATGGCCGTCGAGCGCCAGCGTGAAGGCGTCGCCACCGGTCGAGCCGAAGTCGCTCATCAGGCCGCCGATGAAGGCCACCTCGCGGCCATCGGGAGAAACGATCGGTGATGCGATCTGCTGCCTCGGGGGAGGCGCATAGAGCATTGCCGGTTGGCCATGCATCGGGAAACTCCAGAGCCGAGCAACCCACCATTGGTCGTCACCATTGCCGGGACTGGCGGTCGCAAGGAAACCGGAGCCGTCCGGGCGCCAGTCGAACTGATACACGTAGAGGCTCGAAGGCGAGACGAACCGGAGGCCGTTCGCATCGACGATGGCGATCCGTTGTTCATCCGCCGTCACGTCCACCTCGCCCGCAAGCGAGACGCCGGCCTTCACGGCACCGACTTCCTTGTGTGCGCCAGCCGTCGCCAGGACGGCCAAGGTGCCGTCGGCGGCGTAGCGCAGCGCACCCAGCGCACCTTCGAACGCTACGCGCTGGACGAGACCGCGTCCGTCCCGGTTCACTTCGTAGATGTAGCTTCGCGGATCGTTCGGCTGCTTGAGCACGAAACCCAGCCGACTGCCATCGGCGCTGAAAGCGATCTCGCTCGGCTTGCAGGACGGCCCGGAAGCGCAGGGAAGTCGAACCGTGATCGGCGCGCCGCCATTGATGGGCCGAAGGACCACCAGCTCGTTCGGCTCGACGCCGTCGATGGCGGGCTCGTCATGTTCGACCGACGCCACGGATGCGCCATCCGGAGCGAGGGCCAACTCGTCGAAGAGCCGGACCGGCCGATCGGCCGTCCATGCGTTCGACGGCATGATGGCGAACAGGGCTGCGGCGCAGGCCGGACGGGCGAGCAGTCTCCACCCTGTGCGTCGACCGTCAGTGAGGCACGAAACCAATGATCTCACGCGAGGCTTCCGCCGCTTCGCTCAGGTATTCATGGCGTCGAAGAAGTCCTGGTTCGTCTTGCTGTATTTCAGCTTGTCGAGAAGGAAGTCCATCGCGTCCTGGGTGCCCATCGGGTTCAGGATCCGACGCAGGACCCACATCTTCGACAGCTGCCCCTTGTCGACGAGCAACTCCTCGCGACGCGTGCCGCTCTTGGTGATGTCGATCGCCGGGAAGGTCCGCTTGTCGGACAGCTTGCGATCCAGGATGAGTTCCGAATTGCCGGTTCCCTTGAACTCCTCGAAGATGACTTCGTCCATGCGGCTGCCGGTATCGACCAGCGCGGTCGCGATGATGGTGAGCGATCCGCCCTCCTCGATGTTGCGGGCCGCGCCGAAGAAGCGCTTCGGCCGCTGCAGCGCATTGGCGTCCACGCCGCCGGTCAGCACCTTGCCCGAGGACGGAACCACGGTGTTGTAGGCGCGCGCCAAGCGAGTGATGCTGTCGAGCAGGATGACCACGTCGCGCTTGTGCTCGACGAGCCGCTTGGCCTTGTCGAGCACCATCTCGGTGACCTGGACATGCCGCGTCGCCGGCTCGTCGAAGGTGGACGAGACAACCTCGCCCTTCACGCTTCGAGCCATGTCGGTCACCTCCTCCGGCCGCTCGTCGATGAGCAGCACGATGAGGAAAACCTCCGGGTGATTGGTCGAGATGGCGCTCGCGATGTTCTGGAGCATGACCGTCTTGCCGGTGCGCGGGGGTGCCACGATCAGCGCGCGCTGGCCCATGCCGATCGGCGCCACAAGATCGATCACGCGCGGGGTGAAATCCTTGCTGTGCGACTTCGCGACCGACTGGAAGTTCTCGACCTCCATCTTCAATCGTCGTTCGGGGAACAGCGGCGTCAGATTGTCGAAATTGATCCGCTGGCGGACTGCCTCGGGTGGTTCGAAATTGATCGTACTGACCTTGAGCAGCGCGAAGTAGCGTTCTCCGTCGCGGGGCGCCCTGATTTGCCCTTCCACCGAGTCGCCGGTCCTCAGCCCGAACCGTCGCACCTGGGTGGGACTGACATAGATGTCGTCAGGCCCGGGCAGGTAGTTGGATTCCGGGCTGCGCAGGAAGCCGAACCCGTCCGACATGATCTCGAGCGTGCCCTCGCCGTGGATGGCCTGGTCGTTCTCGGCAAGGTTCTTGAGGATCGCGAACATGATGTCCTGCTTGCGCAGGCTCGACGCATTCTCGATCTGAAGCGATTCAGCGAACGAGAGAAGATCGGCCGGTGTCTTGGCCTTGAGTTCGGCGAGGTGCATGGACGCCTCGAGCTTGGGGTCGACAGGGATCAAAGGCCGAGATTTGATCATCGGACCGTTCCGACAGCACTTGCTGAGAGCACGATCCGATCGGCAATGGCAGACCTGGACGCGTCCAGCCGTTGCACGTCTATTGACCGAGAGGAAGGGGACCGTGGCGACGGCGCCACGATCACGGACCCATCCGCCTATCGGCGCTTGGGTGCGTGATCCCCACATCGCACCCCTCCCCCGCGACGTCAAGTCAGGAGGCGGTCCGCGTCAAACCCACCCCGCTCGCCTGAACCACGCGAGCGGCAGCGCGACGCTCGCCAGCATCAAGCCCAAGGCATACCAGTAACCGAACGACCAGCCGAGTTCCGGGATGTCCTTGAAGTTCATGCCGTAGATGCTGGCGATCAGCGTCGGCGGGATGCCGATCAGACTGACGACGGTCAGGATGCGGATGCCGTTGTTCTGCTCGACATTGATCAGGCCCAGCGTGGCGTCGAGCAGGAAGTGCACCTTCTCGGTCAGTTGTCCGTCATACTCGCTCAGGGACTGCAGGTCCCGGCCGATCGTCCCGAGCCGGCTGCCGACCTCCCGGTAGGCGTCCGGCTCCAGCGCGTTCTCGACGAACAGCGAGAGACGGCGCAGGCCCATGATGCTGTCCCGAAGCATCGACACGGTATCGCCTTGCAGGCCGATACCCTTCAGGAGCGCGCGCAGCCGCTTGTCGGCACCTTTGCCCCGGTCGTGCGCATCGCTGCGAAAAATCCCGGTCGAAGTCCGATCGATCTCGGCTCCGACAGTCTCGAGGACGTCGGCAATCCGGTCGACGATCGCTTCGAGCAGTCCGGTCAGAAGAGCATACGGCCCGAGGGGCTCTCCTGCCGCTGCCACAGCGCGTCCGAAGCTTTCGATCGGCGCGAAATCAGCAAAGCGAACCGTGATCAGATACGTCTCGGAGACCACCAGGCCGAGCGGCGTGATCCCGCTCGCGGTCGTCTGCCGGTGGACCAAAGGCGTGCTCAGGTGAAGCGTCGTCGCTTCGCGGAACAGCCGGCTCGAGGTCTCGATCTCGTCGAGATCGGCCCGCGACGGAATGCGCAGGCCAGTGATCCTGGCCACCGTCGCCGCCTCGGCGTCCGTCGGATCGAACAGGTCGAGCCAGGCAGCGCGCCCGATCGCCGACGGGTCGTCTGCATCGCCGAGGGCGATCGGTGCCGCCTGGGCTGGTCGTGCAATCAGCATAACCCTCTCCATCCAGATCCACGATCCGATCTTGCCAGGACCAGCGCTTCGGACGTGACCCCTTGGCGCTGCCGGTCTATGAGCCGATCTCAGTCCATGAGAGGCCGTCTAGGAGGTATCGTGCCGGAAGGCGACAGAGCAGCAGCCAGCCTTCCCAATTCGTTGCGGAGCGGTCCGGACGAGCGCGGCCGCTTCGGCAAATTCGGGGGCCGGTTCGTGGCCGAGACCCTGATGCCGTTGATCCTGGAACTCGAGACCGCCTGGAACGCGGCCCGAATCGACCCGGCGTTCAGGGCCGATCTCGACCTGCATCTGAAGAACTATGTCGGGCGGCCCAGCCCGCTGTGGCACGCGAAACGTCTGTCGGAGCAGCTGGGCGGCGCACGCATCTACCTGAAGCGGGAGGAGCTCAACCACACCGGTTCGCACAAGCTCAACAACGTCATGGGGCAGATCCTGCTCGCCAGGCGAATGGGACGCAGCCGGATCATCGCCGAGACCGGTGCCGGACAGCACGGCGTCGCGACCGCCACCGTCTGCGCGCTCTTCGGCCTCTCCTGCGTCATCTACATGGGAGCGACCGACGTCGTGCGGCAGCAGGCGAACGTCTTTCGCATGCGTCTGCTCGGCGCCGAGGTCTGCCCGGTCGAGAGCGGCGCCGGCACGCTGAAGGACGCGATGAACGAGGCGATGCGCGACTGGGTCGCCAACGTGGAGGACACCTATTACCTGATCGGCACCGTCGCCGGACCACATCCGTATCCGGCCATGGTCGGCGAGCTGCAGCGGGTCATCGGCGAGGAGGCGCGCGCCCAGCTCGACGAGGCCGAGGGCAAGCTGCCGGACGCCGTCGTGGCGGCGGTCGGCGGCGGCTCGAACGCGCTGGGGATTTTCCATGCCTTTCTCGACGAACCGTCGGTCCGGCTGATCGGCGTGGAGGCAGCCGGGCGGGGCCTCGACAGCGCAGAGCAGGCGGCCAGCATCAATCGCGGCCGGCCTGGCGTCCTGCACGGCAACCGGACCTACCTGCTCCAGGACGACGACGGCCAGATCAAGCAGGCGCACAGCATCAGCGCCGGCCTCGACTATCCGGGCATCGGCCCGGAGCATTCGTGGCTGCACGAGATCGGCCGTGCCGAATATGTCGGCATCACCGACGACGAGGCGCTCGCCGCCTTTCAGCTCTGCACGCGCACCGAGGGCATCATCCCGGCGCTCGAGTGCGCGCACGCGCTCGCCTACGTGGCGAAGCTGGCGCCCGGCATGTCCCCCGATCAGGTCGTGCTGATGAACCTGTCCGGCCGGGGCGACAAGGACGTGGCGACGGTCGCGCGGCATCTCGGCGTCGAGCTCTGAAGTTCCATGAGCCGCATCGCCGCCCGTTTCGCTGCCTTGCGCCAGGAGGGCCGCGGCGCGCTGATCCCGTTCCTGTCGGCCTTCGACCCCGACCGCGATACCGCGCTCGCCCTGCTGTCGGGCATGCCGTCGGCCGGCGCCGACCTGATCGAGATCGGCATGCCGTTCTCGGATCCGATGGCAGATGGACCGACGATCCAGGCGGCGTCACGACGAGGGTTGGCAGCCGGCGCCACGCTCGCCGGCACGCTCGACCTGGTGCGCGCTTTCCGGGAGGCTGACGACGATACTCCGATCGTCCTGATGGGTTACCTGAACCCGATCGAGAGCTTCGGCCCGGAGCGCTTCTGCGAGAAGGCCGCCGCCGTCGGCGTCGACGGTCTGATCGTCGTCGATCTCCCGCCGGAAGAGGCCGGGATGCTGGCGCCGCATGCACTGGCGTGGGGTCTGGACCTTGTCAGGCTGATCGCGCCCACGACGAACGCGGCAAGGCTCGCGCAGGTCCTCGAAGGCAGTTCCGGCTTCCTCTATTACGTGAGCATTGCTGGCGTGACCGGGACCCGCACCGCGTCCGAACGCGAGCTCTCCGCGGCCTTGCCGCTGGTGCGCCGGCGGTCGGACCTGCCGATCGCGGTCGGGTTCGGCATCAGGTCGCCCGCGCAAGCCGCATCCGCGGTCCGGGTCGCCGACGCGGCGGTGGTCGCGTCAGCCCTGATCGAGACGCTTGCCTCGACGCTCGACGAGAACGGGCGCGCGACCGAACACACGGTTCCCAGGGTCCTCGATCAGGTCAGCCTGCTCGCCGCTTCCGTCCGCACCGCCCGCCACCTGGAGATGCAAGCATGAGCTGGCTCACCGATTACGTCAGGCCCAAGTTCCGAACGCTGCTCGGCCACCGGGACGTTCCGGACAATCTCTGGGTGCAGTGCGACGCTTGCAAGCAGATGGTGTTCTCCAACGAGCTGGAGAAGAATCTCCGGGTCTGTCCGCATTGCGGCCATCACATGCAGATCGATGCGAGCACCCGGCTCGGCTTCGTCTTCGACGATGGCAAGTTCACCAGGATCGACCTGCCCAAGGTGCCGGCGGACCCGCTCGGTTTCCGCGACGAGAAGCGCTATACCGATCGCCTGCGCGACGCGCGCAACAAGACCCATCTCGACGACGCGCTCGTCGTGGCGACCGGCGCAATCGGCGGCTCGGCGGCGGTGGTAGCCGCCATGGAGTTCCGCTTCATGGGCGGTTCGATGGGTGCGGCCGTCGGCGAAGGCCTGCTCGCCGCGGCGAGGCAGGCGGTGCAGTTGTCCGCACCGCTGGTCCTGTTCACCGCTTCGGGCGGCGCGCGCATGCAGGAGGGCATGATCAGCCTGATGCAGATGCCACGCAGCACGATCGCGGTGCAGATGGTGCGCGAGGCGGGGCTGCCCTACATCGTCGTCCTGACCAATCCGACGACCGGCGGCGTCACCGCGAGTTTCGCCATGCTGGGCGACATCCACATCGCCGAGCCGGGCGCCACCATCGGTTTCGCGGGCGCCCGCGTCATCGAGCAGACCGTGCGCGAGACCCTGCCCGACGGATTCCAGCGCGCCGAATACCTGCTCGATCACGGGATCGTCGACATGGTGGTGCCGCGCGGCGAGCTCGCGGCCACCCTCGCCCGTGTCCTCGGTCTCTTGCGCCGGGCGGCCGAACCGGCACTGATCGAGGCGCCGGTCGAGCCGGCGAAGGAGCCGGCCGCCGTCGCGTCATGAGCCGTTCGGCGGATGCGATCGTCGATCGTCTCCAGGCACGCTACCCGCTCCTGATCGATCTGAGCCTGGAGCGGCTCGCCTCCCTGCTCGACCGGCTCGGCAGTCCGGAGCAACGGCTGCCGCCGGTGATCCATATCGCCGGCACCAACGGCAAGGGCAGCACGACCGCCACCCTGCGCGCGATCGCCGAGGCGGCGGGCCTGTCGGTGCATGCCACCACCTCCCCGCATCTGGTCTCGGTGACCGAGCGCTACCGGATCGCCGGGCGGTTGGTGTCGGAGCCCCGTCTCGTCGAGGCGCTCGAGCGGATCGAGCGGGTCGACGAGCGCGCCACCGTCACCGTCTTCGAGGCGATGATCGCCGCCGCCTTCCTGCTGTTCGCCGAGCATCCCGCCGACCTCGCGCTCATCGAGGTGGGGCTCGGCGGCACATATGACGCGACCAACCTCGTCCCGCGCCCTCGCGTCGCCGCGATCACCTCGATCTCGATGGACCATGAGGCGTTCCTGGGCGACCGGATCGAAGCGATCGCGGGCGAGAAGGCCGGCATCGTCAAGGCGGGTGGGCTCGCGGTCACCGGGCGCCAGCGTCCGGAGGTGCTGCGCATCATCGACGATCGTGCGGCCGCCTGCGACGCCTCGCTCTGGGCGCGCGACCGCGACTGGACGATCGAGGAACATGGCGGCGGGCTGCTCTACGAGGACCGGGCCGGACGTCTGAAGCTGCCGATGCCGGCGCTGATCGGCGGTCATCAGATCGACAACGCGGGGATCGCGATCGCCAGCCTGCGTCGCTCGGAGCTCGACATCCCGCAGGCCGCCTATCGCGCGATCGCGAGGACCGACTGGCCGGCGCGTCTGCAATCGTTGCGCGGAGCGCTTGCCGCGAGCCTGCCCGGCCGCCTCGAGCTGTGGCTCGATGGCGGCCACAACCCAGGTGCCGGGGCGGCGCTCGCCGATGTGGCGTCCGGCGCGTGGCGTGACCGGCCGCTGCATCTGATCGTCGGCTTGAAGGAGACCAAGAACGCGGCCGGCTTCCTGCGTCCCTTGTTGCCCCTGGCCCGATCGGTCTGGGCGGTCCGCGAACCCGGACAGCACCTCGCCATGCCGGTCGAGGCGATCGTGGCCGCGTCCGGGGGGATGGCCGTCCCGGGACCCGACATCCGCTCATCGCTCGACCGGATCGCCGCCTCGGGCGCCGAAGGGCGGGTGCTGATCTGCGGCAGCCTCTATCTGGCCGGGGAAGTGCTCAAGATGGACGCGTTCCAACCCGTCGACGTCTGATGCTCGTCCGTCCGTCGCCAGAAACCGCATGACAAGGGCGGGTCGGCGCGGCACCTAGATCGGGCCTGCGCAGGGCAGCTGGAGTGCCGGATGACGACGAACGCGCCCGAGATCGAGGCAGCGCACAGGATCGGCCAGGTCGCCGTCTTCTGCGGTTCGCGGCTCGGCGCCAATCCGGCCTTCGACGATGCCGTCGTCGAGCTCGGCCGCGGTCTCGCCGAGCGTCGGATCGGGTTGATCTATGGCGGCGGCCGGATCGGCTTGATGGGCAGGCTGGCCGACGCGGCGTTGGACGCGGGCGGCGACGTGGTGGGCATCATCCCCGAGTTCCTCAGCGCCCGCGAGGTCGCGCATGCCCGGGTCACGGAACTGGTCACCACCGAGAGCATGCACAGCCGCAAGCAGCTGATGTTCGCGCGTGCCGACGCCTTCGTCACCATGCCCGGCGGCCTCGGCACGCTCGACGAGACGGTGGAGATCGTGACTTGGCGGCAACTCGGCCTGCACGACAAGCCGATCCTGATCGTCGATGTCGGCGGCTGGGCGCGCGGCCTGGTCGCGTCGCTCGAGGCGGCGATCGCGGACGGCTTCGCCGACCATTCGGCGCGCGATCTGTTCGAGGTGCTGCCTGACATCGCGTCGGCGCTGGCGAGGTTGGAGGGCGAGAGACGGGCGCCGACTTCCGTGGAGGCGGCGCGCCTCTAGACCACGGCACCGCTCACTTGCGGCGCTGCGGTGCTGGCTCTATACGCAGCGCCTCGGTCGGAGTGTAGCTCAGCCTGGTAGAGCACTGTGTTCGGGACGCAGGGGCCGGAGGTTCGAATCCTCTCACTCCGACCAGTCCCGCTGAGATCGAGGTTTCATGAAGCGGCTGGTCATCGCGACTCTCCTGACGGTCGCGATCGTGACGACGCTCCTCGTCGTCCTGTTCATCCAGCACGGCTACATCTCCTTCGCATGACGTTCCGGCTCGCGCCGCTCGTGCTGTCGCTTTGCTCGGCAGCCGGGGCGGCGGGAGCGAACGAACTCGCACACGGCATCCTGCCGCCGCATGCGCCCCCGGCGATGCGTCGGATGTGGGCCGTGCGCCAGAGCGGGCTGTGCCTGGTCGCCATCGCCGCCGCCGAGGCGCGATACGGTCTTCCTCCCGGCACGCTCGGAGCGATCTCCCGCGTCGAGACCGGCCTGCCCCTCCCCGTGACCGGCGACCGCCAGCCCTGGCCGTGGACGATCAACGCCGCCGGCATCGGTCACTGGTATTCGACCCGGGACGAGGCCGCCAGGGCTGCCGCCGGCTTCCTGGTCTCCACGCACGGCAACGTCGATATCGGCTGCATGCAGGTCAGCATGCGCTTCCACCGGACGTCGTTCGCCAGCCTCGAGGAGGCCTTCGATCCGGCGCGGAACGTCGATGTCGGCGCCCGGCTGCTGGCCGGGTTCGCTCGCGGCCGCAGGATGGAGGCCGCGACCGGCCTCTACCATTCGGCGACACCGGCGCTGGGGTCCCCATACCGGGACAGCATCGCGCGCATGCGTCGAACCCAGCACGAGTCGCTGGCCGACGCGCGCGCGTCGTTGCCACGCTGAGGCGCTTGCCATCCGGTCAGCTTCGTGCTGGTCATCCGGGCCATGCCGGGTTAGCACAGTGGTAGTGCAGCGGTTTTGTAAACCGAAGGTCGGGGGTTCGAATCCCTCACCCGGCATCTTATCATCGCGGGGCCGCGCCTGCAGGCCGCGAGGGACCTGCCCGGAAGACCGTCAGCCGGGACGCTCCATGCGTCCGCTCGGCCAGCATCGCTCCCTCGACCGAGACCGGTTCGGTGCGCGCCGTCTCGACCACCAGCAGCGCGTCCGCGGCGATCCAGCCGGCTTTCCGCAAGGCTGGCAGCACGCGCGTCACCGCATCCGTGCCGTAGGGCGGATCGAGGAACACCAGCGCCGCCGTCGCCCCCGGCGGCGCGCGCGGCGGCCGGAAAGCGGCCGCCACCAGCACGCTGGCGTTGGCACTTCCACACGTCCTGATGTTGGCGCGAAGTGCGGCGAGAGCGGCGGGCTCGCGCTCGATGAAGGTCGCAGCGGCAGCCCCGCGCGACAGCGCCTCCAGTCCGAGCGCGCCGGTGCCCGCGAACGCGTCGAGCACGACCCGGTCGCGCACCCCCTCCGGCGGCGCCCACGGCGCATGCGCCAGCATGTCGAACAGGGCCTGGCGCGGGCGACGATGCGCAACCCGGCTAGGCCTCCCTGGCCGGACGGGCGAGCTGCTCGCGCATGATCTTGCCCGGCACCTCCTGGATCTCGGTCGGTTTCAACAGCCCGAGCTGGAACGGCCCGTAGGCGATGCGGATCAGCCGCGTGACCGTCAGATCGAGGCTGGCCAGCACGCGCCGAACCTCCCGGTAGCGGCCCTCGCGCAGCGAGACGGTCAGCCATGCATTCTCGCCGCGCCGGCTGTCGAGCCCGGCCTCGATCGGGCCGGTCTTCATCCCGTCGAGCACGGTGCCGTCGGCGAGCCGGGCCAGCGCGCGCTCGTCGACCTGGCCCCAGACCCGCGCCCGATAGCGTCGCAGCCAGCCGTTGGCCGGCAGTTCGAGCCGCCGCTTGAGCGCGCCGTCGTTGGTCAGCAGCAGGAGGCCCTCGCTGTTCAGGTCGAGCCGGCCGATGCTGATCACCCGCGGCAGGCCGGCCGGCATCCGGTCGAAGATGGTGGGCCGCGCCTGCGGGTCGCGGTGCGTGGTCACCAGACCGTCGGGCTTGTGGTAGCGCCACAGGCGCGAGCGGTCGGGCGCGTCGACGACGCGGCCGTCGACGATCACGATGTCGCCCGCGACGACGAAGGTGGCCGGGTGCATCACCATCGCCCCGTTGAGCGACACGCGTCGGTCGGCCAGCATCCGTTCCGCATCGCGCCGGCTGGCGACCCCGGAGCGGCCGAGCCATTTCGCGATCCGTTCACCACGTTCCGCAGCGCCGGCGTCCTCGTTCACGCCGCCGCCTCCACCAGGGCAGCGAACAGCAGGCGATCACCCTCGTCGACCAGGAATTCCGGATGCCATTGCACGCCGAGGCAGAACGGGCCGCCGCCGGCCATCCCCGCCTGCTCGATCGCCTCGATGATCCCGTCCGGCGCGCGCGCCGAGACCGACGCCGAGCCGGGCGTGCGCACCGCTTGATGGTGCGAGCTGTTGACCTGCATCGAGCGCCGTCCGGTGATGGCGTGCAGCGCCGAGCCGGCCTCGACGGCGACCGCGTGGCCGGGCTGGTCGCGCGGGTTCGCCTGCTCGTGCGCGAGCGCCGCCGGGTCCGCGTCGGGGATGTGCTGGATCAGCGTGCCGCCGAGCGCGACCGCCAGCAGCTGCATGCCGCCGCAGATGCCGAGCAGCGGCATGCCTCGATCCAGCGCGCCGCGCACCAGGGCGAGCTCGGTCGCGGTCCGGCCTGCCTTGATGGTGACCGTCGCGTGCGTGTCGACCTCGCCATAGAGCGCCGGATCGACATCGAATGCCCCGCCGGTGACGACCAGCGCGTCGACCTTGTCGAGCATCTCGCTCGCCAGACCCGGCAAATGGCCGAGCGCCATCGGCAGGCCGCCCGCCGCGGCGACCGCGTCGAGGTAGTTGGCGCGCAGCGCATACCAGGGAAAGGCGGACCACCCTCCCGGCCGCTCCGAATCCAGCGTCAAGCCGATGATCGGGCGGGCCATGCTGCTAGGCTGGCGGGCTGACGGGAAGGCTGGTCACATGATCTCTCCGGACGGCACACGCGATACGCGTGCAGCGAACCCGACCCGACCGCTTTCGGCAAGCGCCGCGATGGCGGCGGCGCTGGCCGAGGCGCGGCACGCGGCCGGCCGGGGCGAGGTGCCGGTGGGCGCCCTGGTGCTGGCGCCGGACGGATCGGCGATCGCGGCGGCTGGCAACGAGACCGAGGCCGTCGACGCGGCCGCGCATGCGGAACTGCTGGCGATGCGCCGGGCCGCGGTCGCGCGCGGGACTGTCCGGCTCGAGGGTT
>CAXTUK010000014.1:0-7448 GCA_964247395.1 uncultured Acetobacteraceae bacterium | reverse complement strand
GTCGGCTGCGACCTGCTGGTCAGCCTCGAGCCATGCCCGATGTGCGCCGCCGCCTGCGTGCATTTCCGGATCGGGCGTCTGGTGTTCGGTGCATACGATCCGAAGGGCGGCGGGGTGGAGCACGGCCCGCGCGTGTTCGAATCACCGGGTTGCCTGCATCGGCCGGAGGTGCTCGGCGGTGTGCGGGAGACCGAGTCGGCGGACCTGTTGCGACGCTTCTTCGCCGCCCTGCGTTGATGCCGGATCGCCGGGTCGCCGGATCGAAACCTTACGAACCTGTCCAAGCCTTCATCCAGGGGCAAGCAGTCCGATGGCCCCGATGATCTAAGCCGCTCCCGACACGCCAGCACGGACAGGAAACATGTCGAGCGATCACCAAGGAACACATCGTCAGGGCGCCGCGGCCAGGCGGGTCCTGCTTGGCGCCACCGCGCTCGCCTTTCTCGCCGGCGGCGCGGTCACCGACGCGACGATGACCGGGCGGGCCCAGGCCCAGGCGATCCAGCCGCAGGGTCCGAGTGAACGCCTCCCCGACTTCTCCGGCCTGGTCAAGCAGGTCAAACCGGCGGTCGTGTCGATCACCTCCGTCATCAAGGATGGCGGGGACGAGGAGTCCCAGGGCGACTCGCAAGGCGGCGGCCAGGCGAGCCCGTTCCCCTTCCCGTTCGGGATGATGCCGCAGCAGCAGCATCGCACGATGGAGGCCAAGGGTTCGGGGTTCATCATCGACGCGAACGGCACCGTGGTGACCAACAACCACGTCGTGAAGGGTGCGGGTTCGATCACGGTCACGCTGTCGGACGGCACCACGCTGCCCGCCAAGGTCGTCGGCACCGATCCGCGGACCGACATCGCGGTGTTGCGCGTCAAGCCGTCGGCTAGGCTGCCGTTCATCCAGCTCGGCAACTCCGACGACGTCGAGCCCGGCCAGTGGGTGGTCGCCGTCGGCAACCCGTTCGGCCTCGGCGGCACGGTCACCGCCGGCATCGTCTCGGCACGTGGTCGAGACATCGGCGAGGGCACCTACGACAACTTCATCCAGATCGATGCACCCATCAACCGGGGCAACTCGGGCGGTCCGCTGTTCACCCAGGACGGCAAGGTGGTCGGCGTCAACACCGCGATCCTGTCGCCTTCGGGCGGCTCGATCGGCATCGGGTTCGCGATCCCGTCCAACCTGGTGCGCAACATCGTCGACCAGCTCGAGACGACCGGTCACGTCACGCGGGGCTATCTGGGCGTAGAGGCGCAGCCGGTCAGCGCGGCGATGGCCAAGGCGCTCTCCTTGCCGTCAGGCGGCGGCGACGAACGCGGCGCGCTCATCGCCAGCATCCAGGACGGCAGTCCGGCCAGCCGGTCGGCGCTCAAGCCGGGCGACGTGATCACCGGCGTCAACGGCCAGCATGTCGGCTCGCCGCGCGAGCTCGCCATCGACATCGCCGGCATCAAGCCGGACGCCACTGCCCATGTCGACTATGTCCGCAACGGCAAGCAGGCGAGCACCGACGTCACCATCGCCAAGCTCGGCCGCAATTCCGGCGCCACCAGCCAGCAGGCAGGGCAGAGCTTCGGCCTGGCGCTGGCGCCGTTGACGTCCGACCTGCGCCAGCAGCTCGGTCTCGACGAGAATGCGCATGGCGCGGTCGTCAAGGAGGTCAAGCCCGGATCGCAGGCCGATCAGGCCGGTCTGCAGGCGGGCGACGTGATCGTGGGGGTCGGCAACCAGTCGGTCGCTTCGCCGGCACAGGCGGCGAACGCGTTGCACAAGGCGATGCAGAGCGGCTCGACCATCGCGATGCGGATCGTTCGCGATGGTCAGATGCTGTTCGTCGCGGTGACGCCGCCGTCGGGCGGCGAGAACGGCGGCGGCGACAACGGGGGCGGCAGCGACAGTGGGGGCGGCAGCGACAACGGCTGACGCGGCGTCATCCCGGCAGCTTCGTCAGTCGCCTTGATCAGCCGGCTGCTGGTCGTCATCGAGCGCGGGCACCCGCAGGCGTCGGTCGATCGATGACATCGGCGAAGACGCGTCAGGCACCAGTTCCATGGCCGCGTCACGGCTGCGCCGGAACGCGATCTCCTTGATCAGCTGCCGCCGGAACTCCGGTGTCAGGACATGGTCCGGGTCGACCTGCCGCTCGGCCTGCAGCGCGGCGACATGGGCCGCGTCCTCGACCTCGGTCGAGACCCCGTAGGAGATCGCGAGCGGCCAGAGGGCCGCCACGCGCTGACGATATGCGGTGCCGAGCGGTGCGGTCTGGGAGTGATAGGCCGCCACGGCTTCGCTCCAGCCGCCGGTCTCGCGGTGGAGATCGGTCAGGAACCTGGCGGCGTAGCGGACATTCGCAACGGGATCGAACGCCTCGGCAAGGCTGCCGAAGGCGTGCGGGTGACTGGCGAGGTTGATCTGCATGCAGCCGACGTCGATCGACTGCAATCCGGCCGCCTCCGTCGACTGCACGCCGGCGATCGCGTCCGCCTCGCTCGCATAGAAGTGCTGGACGCCGTCGACGTCGATCGCCCAGGGCCATGGACCGACGACGCCGGTCAGCGGATCACGATGATCGCTCTCGACGACGGCGATCGCCATCAGCAGCTGCCTCGGCAGGCGGAATGCGGGCTCGGCGACATGGATCGCGATCCGACAGGCTGCGTCGTCGTTCGGCATCGCGTCGGCCGCCGCCGGCCGCAGGATCGCCGGCAGCGAGGACAGCAGTCCCACCGAAAGGATCGCGCGAGCCGCGGACGCGGCTGCCCGGAGACGACGCGATCCTGTGCCTGACAACATGCGCAAACACCGACCTCGTCCGTTCCCGCGACCCGCCATCGGAGTCGACTGTTCGCCAGTGAACTAGGCCAGCTAACAATCCAAAGCCATAAAAATTTAGACGGACCGCAAAAATTGTTTTGATCCCGGACACCCATCTGTTAGAACAAAGCCTGTCGCAATTTTTGGCAGAACCCAAACAATGACGTCCCAGGCCGCTGTCGTCCAACTTTCTAGCCCTGTCAACATTTCGCGTCCGGCGCTGCCATCAGTGTCGCCGACGGTGATCTCGCTGGCGCTCAAGCGCCTGTTCGACATCGGCGCCTCGGCCATTCTGCTGCTGCTCCTGCTGCCGATCCTCGCCATCGTCGCGCTGCTGATCATGGCGCAACGCGACAGCGGGAGGGTGTTCTACGGACAGCAGCGGATCGGCCGCTTCGGTCAGGAGTTCAAATGCCTCAAATTCCGCTCGATGTGCCCGGACGCGGATCGGCGGCTGCGACTGCTGCTCGACAGCGACGCCGACGCCCGCCTGGAATGGGAGCAGACACACAAACTCCAGAACGACCCGCGGGTCACGCGCCTCGGCCGCCTCCTGCGTGCGAGCTCGGTCGACGAGCTGCCGCAACTGTGGAACGTGCTGCGGGGCGAGATGAGCCTGGTCGGTCCTCGGCCGGTCACCCGGCTGGAGATCGATGGACCCTATGCGACGTTCGACGGACGGCGCGAATACCTCGCCGTGCGTCCGGGGGTGACCGGCCTGTGGCAGGTGAGCGGACGCAGCCTGACCTCCTACGAGAGCAGGGTCGCATTGGACAAGGCCTATGTCCTGAACTTCTCGCTGCTCGCCGACGCGTCGATCCTGCTCAGGACCGTGGGCGTGGTGCTGCTCGGCAAGGGCGCCTGCTGAAGCTCAGCTCTGCGGGTTGAAGAAGATGATCCGGCTGCCGAGCGGCTCGAAGCCGAACCTGATCGGCCGAAGCTCCGGTATGCTCCGCTCGATCGCCTCGTGCCGGTCCTCCGGCGCGTAGAAGATCAGGAAGCCTCCCGCACCGGCGCCAAGGATCTTGCCGCCCAGCGCGCCCGCCGCCGTCGCCGACGCATACCAGCCGTCGATCGTCTCGTCGGTGATCCCGCGCGCGAGACTTCTCTTCATCATCCAGTTCTCATGCAGGATGCGGCCGAACGAATCGAGCGAGCCGCTGTTGAGTTCCGACCTCAGCACGTAGGTCAGCTCCACCATCTGCCTGAGCACCGCCTGCACATCCGCGTCGGAGGCCGAGGCGGCGCTCTGTTTGGACAGCAGTTCGGACGCACTTCGGGTCCGGCCGGTATAGAAGGCCAGCAGCCGCCGCTGCAGCAGGTCCCGTTGCTCGCGCGGCATGATCACCGGCGAGACCAGCACGCTGTCGTCGGGATTGAACTCGATCACGTTCATCCCGCCGAAGGCGGCCGCGTACTGGTCCTGCTTGCCGATCGGCTCGCCGCACAACTCGATCTCGACTTGGCAACTGCGCCGGCCGAGTTCGTCGGACGAGCAATGCCGGCCGAGATAGGCCGAGATCACGTTGATCAGGCCGACCGTGAACGAGCTCGACGATCCCAGACCCGTGCCGCGCGAGGGGATGTCGGCGATGGTGGTGATCTCGATCCCGCCGTCGAGCTCCATCATCTCGAGCGTCGCGCGAACAATCTTGTGCTCGACCTGGTCGCGGTGGCTGACCTCTTCGGTCCGGGAATAGGCGATCCTGATCCCATCGTCGAACTTGCGGTTGACGTTGACATAGACGTAACGGTCGATCGCGGTGCTCAGGACCGCGCCGCCGTGCCGGCGGTAGAACGACGGGATGTCGCTCCCGCCGCCGACGAAGCTCATGCGCAGCGGTGTTCGGCTGATGATCATGTGATGTCGCCATTGATCGGGTGGCCGCGCTCGAGAATGAGGTCGACGGCGGCTTCGAAGTTCTCGGTCACGAAATCGGCCGAAGCGGATTGCCCGTCGCGGCTTCCCTCGCCGGTGCGGACCAGGACCGACCGGACGCCGGCCTCGCGTGCGGCGCGCATGTCGCGCCCGCTGTCGCCGACGAAGAATGACCGCGAGCGGTCGATGTTCATCTCGGCGCACGCCCGCAGGATCAGGCCGGGCTTCGGTTTGCGGCAGTCGCATTCCATCTTGAGCGCGGCGATCTCGCCGGCGAACCCCTGATCGGGATGGTGCGGACAGAGATAGAGCGCGTCCACATACACCCCTTCGCGACCGAGCTCGATGTCGAGCTTGGCGTGAATTCGGCGCATCTCCTCGAACGTGCACTCGCCTCGGGCCAGCACCGGCTGGTTGGTGATCACCACCACCCGGCGCTCGGCCTCGTTGAGCCGTCGTAGGCCGGCGACCACGCCAGGCAGCAGGACGAGATCCGCCGGGCGGCGCACGTAGTCGCGCAGTTCGTTGAGCGTGCCGTCGCGATCGACGAACACCGCGCGCTGGGCCTCGGTCCTGCGGGCCCGCGCGACGACGCCGCTCGCGAGATGCCGTTCCACCTTGTCCAGCCGGGACGGGGTGCCGAGATCCTTGATGTACTCGAAGCTGCGGTAGCCGTGCAGCAGGTGCCCGTCTCGCACCGCGCGCGGAAACAGATCCCCGGCGAAGTCGGCCGGAACCGGCATCTGGCGGTAGCGGTCGAGC
Organism: uncultured Acetobacteraceae bacterium; assembly: GCA_964247395.1. Lineage (GTDB taxonomy): Bacteria > Pseudomonadota > Alphaproteobacteria > Acetobacterales > Acetobacteraceae > CAXTPV01. The sequence goes on along the minus strand of CAXTUK010000014.1, from coordinate 1,998 downwards.
AGCGCGCGTTCGACGACGTAGAAGGCGGCGTTGACGAGATTGCCGAGATACCGGTCCGGTGGATGCGGGTAACGGTGGAAGGCGAGGATCCGTCCTGCCTCGTCCACTTCGACGAGGTCGGAGTCGGCCGGATGGTCGTTGGGGTGCAGCAGCAGCGTGGCGGCGGCCCCGGCCGAACGGTGCGCGACGAGCATGGACGCGATGTCGAGGTCGAACAGCGTGTCGCCATAGACGACCAGGAAACGCGGCTCCAGCCGGTCGAGGCAGGCGAGCACGGCGCCCGCCGTGCCGCGCGGTTCGCCGTCGTCGATCAGCACCGTCCTGCAGCCGAAATCACGTCCGGCCAGGAAGGACGCCACCTGGGCCGCCTCGTGATTGACGAGCACCACCGCCTCCGCGACGCCCTGCCCGGCGAGGTGGACGAGCTGGCGTTGCAGCAACGGAACGCCGCCGACGGAGACCAGCGGCTTGGGCAGGCCGTTGAGGCGCGAGGCGAGCCGAGTGCCCTTTCCGCCGGCGAGGATCACCGCCTGCACCGCGTTCACCCTCCCGCCGCGACGATGTCGGCGACCGCGCGGCGGACCGCCTGGTGCGATCCGAGTCTCGGACGCCAGCCGAGTGCGGCGAGCCTGGCGGTCGAGAGCCGGAAGCGCGGCACGTCGCCCACCCAGCCGCGCGACCCGGTGCCGAAGACGACGCGCGCCCCGGGCGAGGAAGCAGCGATGACGATGTCCGCGATGTCCGCCACGCTGATCCCTTCGTCGCCGGGGCCGATGTTGAAGACATTGAAACGACCTCGTGCGGTTTCTGCAACGAAGACCATGGCGTCAACCAGCTCTTCCACGTGGAGGTACGGCTTGCGCTGCGTGCCGTCGCCCAGCACCTCGAGCCGGTCCGGCGCTGTCCTCAGCCGGGCCAGGAAATCGAAGATCACGCCATGCGTCGCGGGCGCGCCGACGATGTTGGCGAACCGGCAGATGTTGGCCTGCGGGATGAAGCCCTCCACGGCCGCCCGGATCTGCGCCTCCGAGGCCAGCTTCATCGCTCCGTAATACGAGATCGGCTCGAACGGCCCCGCCTCGGTGAGCTCCGTTTCGCCCTGATCGCCATAGACCGCGGACGAGGAGGCGAAATGCAGGCGCGCCGGCGGCATGTCGCGCATCGCCAGCAGGACGCCAGTGGTGGTCAGGAGCGTGCGGCGCAGGTCGACGCGCAGATCGCTCGAACCGGCGGCGATGTCGGAATTCGCCGCGAGATGCCAGACGTCGCCGATCGGGCCGAGACCGGTGCGATCGATCGCGGCGCGGAGCGCCTCGGGATCGGCGCAGTCGACCCTGGCGATCTGCGCCCGGCAGCCGCCTCGCGCCACCCAGGACAGGTTGGCCTCCGTTCCTAACGACATGTCATCGACTAGGATGACGGAATCTTTCCGCTCTAACAAACGTCGGGCGAGGTTCGCGCCGATGAAGCCGGCGCCTCCGGTGATCAGATGGGTGCCCAAGGGCGCCTCCGCTGGGAGCCTCCCTGCATAGCACGACGCCGCGCCCCGGCGCTGTGTCGTAAAATTTCGACATATCAAAGAAATTTTGAACAGGATGATTGTTTTTGGATCGTCTCATGTTATAGATTTGTCATCGATAACAAGGAACGAGTTCGATGCGACATGCTGAAGCGATCGCTCCTGTGCGGGCGAGCTCATGCGGTGACTACCTGGCGAGATTGTCCGTCCTGCTGGAGACGGTCGATCAGCGCGAGATCGACGACGGGGTGCAGATGATCCGGCGCGCCTGGGAAGGCGGCCAGCAGATCATCACCCTGGGCAACGGCGGCAGCGCGGTCACCGCGCTGCATTACATCACCGACTGGAACAAGGCCGCCTATCTTGCCAAGAAGCGCAGCTTTCGCGGCCGGACCCTGGTCGACAATATCGGGCTTATGACCGCCTACTCGAACGATATCGGCTACGACACGATCTTCAGCGAACAGCTCGCCAACATC
>CAXTUK010000013.1:5550-21190 GCA_964247395.1 uncultured Acetobacteraceae bacterium | reverse complement strand
CCTCAGGCCCAGCCCCCGGATATCAGAGATGCTCGATATAAGCTTGTTGCGTAACGACCTCGACGGTTTCGACGCGGCGCTCGGGCGCCGTGGGCTGAAGCCGCAGGCAGCCGAGCTTTCCGTTCTGGACGAGCAACGTCGCGGCTTGCTGACGCGGCTGCAGGAGGCGCAGGCGCGACGCAACGCGCTGTCCAAGGAGATAGGGCAGGGACGCCGCCAGGGGCGAGACACGGCCGTGCTCGAGGCTGACGTCGCCGCGATCAAGGTCGAGATGGAGAGCCTCGACAGCAAAGCCTCCACCCTCGACGCGGATCTCCGACGGCATCTCGCCGAACTCCCCAACATCCTCGATCCCGAAGTCCCGCCGGGCGCCGACGAGACCGCCAACGTCGTCCTCCACCAGCACGGCGTGCCGCCCGAATTCGACTTCACCCCACGCCAGCATTTCGAACTCGGCGAGGCTCTCGGCCTGATGTCCTTCGACGATGCCGCCCGCCTCTCCGGCAGCCGCTTCGTCGTCCTGCGCGGCGCGCTCGCCCGGCTCGAACGCGCGCTCGGCCAGTTCATGCTCGACCTCCACACCACCGAGCACGGCTACACCGAGACCGCCGTCCCCCTGCTGGTCAACGAAGCCGCCATGTTCGGCACCAACCAGCTCCCCAAGTTCGCCGATGACGCCTTCGTCACCACCGACGGCCGCTGGCTCATCCCGACCGCCGAAGTGGCGCTGACCAACCTCGTCGCCGGCCAGATCCTGCCCGAGCAGAACATGCCGCTCCGCATGGCAGCACTCACCCAGTGCTTCCGCAGCGAGGCCGGCTCCGCCGGCCGCGACACCCGCGGCATGCTCCGCCAGCACCAGTTCCTCAAATGCGAGCTCGTCTCCATCACCGTCCCCGAGGCCAGCGACGCCGAGCACGAGCGCATGACCCGTGCCGCGGAGACCGTCCTGGAACGGCTCGAACTACCCTACCGCCGCATGCTGCTCTGCGCCGGCGACACCGGTTTCGGCGCCGCGCGCACCCACGATCTCGAAGTCTGGCTCCCCGGCCAGAAGGCTTGGCGCGAGATCTCGTCCTGCTCCAACACCCGCGCCTTCCAGGCCCGTCGCATGAACGCGCGCGTTCGCACCGCCGACGGCGTCCGGCACGTCCACACCCTGAACGGTTCCGGCGTCGCCGTCGGCCGCGCCCTGATCGCGGTCATGGAAAACAACCAGCAAGCAGACGGCTCGATTGCCGTTCCCCGCGTCCTCCGACCCTATACGAACGGCTTGGCACGCATCGTCTGACAACACGCGGGCCTGCGGCAAAGAGGTGTGAACATATTGAGTGTGCGGTCGGTATGGTAGCACGGCCAGGGCGCTGCCCTGGATCCAGGCCGGCTGCGCGACGAGTGCCTGAACACACACTGGTTCTTGAGCTTGCCGGACGCCCGGGGCAAGATCGCGGCGTGGCGGCGGGACTGCAACGAGTGCCGTCCTCACACCTCCTTGGGGTCGATGACGCCGGCCAAATTTGCCCTGCAGGCCGGGGTTAACCCCGGCCTGCAGGGTTCCGGAACTCTCGTTCTGGGTGGACCTATTTCCACGGGTAAGGTCACGATTGATGTGCTGCCGCGCGAGTTCGATATTCTCCCCGCGTCCAAAACCGGCCGCGGGCGCAAGATCCTCTTCGTCTGGCTCAAGCACCTCGAAAATCACTCGCGCCGAGCCGAAGACCGGAACGATCCGATGGCGACCTACGACTTCACCTGGCTATGGAGGGAGCTGAAAGTCGAACACCTCCGGCACTGAACGTCCCCAGGTGGCCATTTCACACAGCTTCGCGGTCACTGGGGCCAAGCCGGCGAGGAGGCGCTCAGGAGCCTCGGTTTTAGACGAGAGGCAAGGGCTCTGCCCTTGACCCGCTGGGGTCGAAGATTCCAGACCCCATGACTGCCCCCTATGACAGCGGGATGGCCGCAACCACGATCAGGGCGCCGAACACGCCGAGCGGCACGAGGTGGGAAAAGTCGCGGTGACGCAACACCGTCGCGACCGCCGCCAGGGTGATCGCGGCACCGACGATCAGGCCCACGTCCCGGCTGCCACGAAGCGCGATCAGGACCGCGCATCCCACCTCCAGCCCGCCCGTCAGCCGGCACCACCAGGCAGGATAACCCCAGCGGACGAAGTCGCGCCGCGTCGCGGCCGTGCCGATCGCGTTGAACAAGCCGGCGCCGAGGAACGCCGCGGCGAGAACCCAGATCGAGATGGTATGCAGCATCTCAAGGCACTCCCGTCAGGAGGGGGATCGCTCCAAGGATCATCAGCGACGCCGTGACGCCATGGATGAGGAACGCGTGCCTCCGCAATCCTTTCGCGACGAGAATGAGCGACATGTCATCGACCGAGATGATCGCCTCGACGAGCAGAACGATCCCTAACGCCGCAGGGCCACCCCACGCCATCATCGCCAGCAGGACCAGTCCCGAGACGATGTCGCGCACCCCCTTGAGGCGAAGCCACCACGCGACGTTCGGGCCCTCTTCGGGAAAGGGCAGGCCGAAGCTGCGTGTCGCGCTCATCGGGCTCGCCACGTAGCGGACGCCGATGGCGATGATCGCGAGCGCCACCAGCAACGCCAGTCCGATTGCAAGCCAGTGCGTGCGCGCCTCCATCTTGAAGCCGCACATAATCTAGCGTTGCTAGGATATCAAGCTACTCTACAATCCAAGTGCGTCGACCGTCCGCCGCCGGGAGATCGAAGGGTGAGCATCGCCGAGCGAAAGGAAAGGCAGCGCGCCGAGCGCGAGCATCGCATCACCGCGGCGGCGCGCCTGATCGCGGAAGGCGAGGGATGGAACGCTGTCACCATCCGCCGCCTGGCCGAGGAGATCGAATACAGCCAGCCGGTCCTCTACTCCCATTTCGAGAACAGGGACGCGATCGTTGCCGCCGTCGCCGTCGCCGGCTTTCGGGAATTCACGACGGCGCTGCGGCAGGCGACGCGCAGATCGGCCGACCGTCGCCAAGCGCTCGACGGCGTCGCCATGGCCTATCTCGCCTTCGCCCGCAAGCACCCGGCCCTCTACGAGGCCATGTTCACCCTGCCGACCAGCCTGCGCTTCGCCCAGATCGACACCAGGCCGGAACTCAAGGTCGCCTTCGCCGCGCTGGCGGCGGTCATCGCGCCGTCACGCACCGATGTCGGCGTCGCGACCGAAACGTTCTGGGCAGCCCTTCACGGTCTCGCCGAGCTGGAGCGCTCGGGCAGGATCAGGCAGAGCGCACGCCGCGAGCGGGTGGTGCTCGTCGTCGAGGGTCTTCTTGGGTGAGGCCCAAGGAGGAAGGGCAGGGCGCTGCCCTGGACCTGCTGGGGGCGAGACCCCAGACCCCGTGGCTTGCGCCGCGCGGCGGGTTCGGATGTCACTCGATCAGTGAGGGGAGGCTCCGCAGAATCTCGGCCAGGCCTGCCTCTTGGACGCACGACGCGGCGTCGGCCGGAGTGAACCAGCGGGTTTCTCTCTGCTTCTGCTCGGCCCATGCCTCAAGCTGCTGCTCGACCTGGATCAGGAACACGTCGACCTCGCAGGGCACCGTCAAGGTCGGCGTCAGCCGCTTCTGGTCGCGATAGCTGCCGATCGGCGCCTCGTTGACCAGCCAGCCGACGACGGCGGCCTCCTCATAGGCCTCGCGAGCGGCGGCCTGCGCGGGCGTCAGCCTCGCGGCGGTCCAGCCTTTCGGGATGATCCAGCGGGCTCCGTTGCAAACCTCGCGGTCGTCCGTCGGGATGGGTTCCGTGCGAGAGAGGGCGGGCGATCTCGGACTTCAAGGGGCGTCACTTCGAGGGAGAGATCGTGCTCTGGGCGGTCCGGTGGTATTGTCGCTATGGGGTTGAGCTATCGCGATCTCGAGCAGATGATGGGCGCGCGGGGCGTCCCGGTTGACAACTCGACGATCTACCGACCTACGCCGCCGCTCTCGCTGAGCTGAAGAAAGAGGGCAACTGTCCGGAGGAGACGCTGCACCGGCAGGTCAAATACCTGAATAACGTCATCGAGGCTGACCACGGAAAGCTGAAGCAGCTGATCCGCCCGGTCAGAGGCTTCAAGACGCTGAGGACTGCCCACGTGTAGCGACGCGCAATCGAATTATGGCGAACGCGCAATGAAGTGCCTGTGTCGACGCAGATTATCTGAGACGGAGCGGACCCTCCGACGCACATTAGCTGAGACTCAACGCGAGTTCGGTGAGACGGACGCGCAATCGTTAAAGACCGGCGCAAGGGGCGATGGTTGATCCAGTAGGGCCTAGACCCTCGGCCTACGCCGGACCAACATGCCGCGGCTGACCCTGTTGGAACGCCAACATTGTCTCATGCCAGCGCCTCGCTGCGGTATACCCCAACCGGGCTAGGACCGCTTGGGTGGAAAGCGGCTGTCGCAGCCGAACGGACCGTCAAGCTGTGCCTGCAAGCGCATCCGCGAGGTGCCGAGTGAACGTCGTCACGGCCGGATTCACCAGGCGTCGGGACGCGTGAAGCGCCCAAAGCTCGGGAGGCGGACCTTCTTCAATGCCCCAAAGAACCAAGCTCCCGGTGGCAACGTCGTGGCCGACGAGAGAGCGGGGGAGGAGTGCGGCGCCCGCCCCGTTGACGACGGCGTCGCGCAGCATCGGCAGCGATGACAGACACATAACCGGCTTGGGCTCGTAGCGGCACGCGCGATCGCCGGTCTTGATCCGCCAGACCGTGCCCTGGCGCGGAGTCGCTCGCATGACAGCTGGAAGGATTGTAAGTCTAAGGTGTTCAGGGTCGGCAGGGTGCGCAACAGAAGGCGCGGCGACCAGCCAGCGTTCGTCGCGGAGCACGCAGCGGCCGACGAGGCGCTCGTCGGGAGACGGATCGACCCGGATCACCAGATCGAACCCATCAGCAAGCAGGTTGGCCATGCGGTCTTCCGCCGTGATGTCCAGGCTCACGGCCGGGAAAGCGCGCGAGAAGCTGTGCGCAATGCGGCCCAGCACCATGTCGGCGAGCATGATTGGCGCGCTGACCCGAAGCCGGCCGCGCGGCTCGCGTGACGCGGCACGTACCATCTCGCCAGCCTCAGCGAACTCGACCAGCAACGCGCTGGTCCGTTCATGGAAGGCCGCGCCGACCTCCGTCAGCCGCAGCGGACGCGCTCCGCGCTCGATCAAGCGCACACCGAGGCTGTGTTCCAACGCGCGCACGCGCCGCGACAGGGTTGCCTTTGGTCGGCCGGTGGCGCGGCTCGCTTGGCCAAACCCGCCATAGGTCGCGACCGCACTGAAGTCGGCACAGGCCAGCAAGTCCATCACGGTGTTCCATCAGTGAAACTTGGTGTCCCATAGCGCGGTCTTTGGCCCGCACGGAAGATGGCCATGTCTTCGCCGTCAACGGCAAAGGAGGCCATGATGACGATCCTCGCGATCGGGGGCACCGGGCAGGTCGGCTCGCTGGTAGTGGAAGAACTGACCGCTCGAGGCTTCGAGATGCGGGTGCTGACCCGCGACCCGGCCAAAGCCCGTCTTCCGCGGAACGCGGTCGCCGTGCAGGGCGACGTGCTCGACAGCGCGTCCCTGCGCGACGCGCTGCGTGGCGTTACCACGATGTTCCTGCTGAACGCGGTGACGCCCGACGAGGCCACCAGGGCGTTGCTTGCGCTGGAACTCGCCATCAAGGCCGGGGTCCAAGGCGTCGTCTACGTGTCGATGGTCAACGCCGACGTCCTGCCGGACGTGCCGCACGCCGTGGCCAAGCACGCCGCGGAGCGCCTGATCGCCGAGCGGGGCATCGGCGCCACCGTTCTGCGCAACAACTACTTCATGCAGAACGACGCCCTACGCGAGCCCTTATTGCAGGGCGGCCTTTACACCATGCCCATCGGACACGTCGGCGCCGCCATGGTCGACGTACGCGACATCGCAGCCGCGGCGGCGCTGGAGATCGTCCGGCGCCACGGCGCAGATCAACCGCTGCCGGCCAACACCATCGACGTGTCGGGGCCGGAGGTACTGAATGCCGAGACAGTGTGCGCGATCTGGACGGAGGTGCTCGGCCGACGCGTCCGTTACGTCGGCGACGACCTGATCGCCTTCGAGGAACGGATTGCTCCTCATGTGCCGTGTGGCATGGCGCTGGACGTCACGCTGATGTTCCGGGCGTGGCAGCGCATCGGCGTGCTGCCGCAGGCCGGCGCGGCGTCCGCCCTGGCGGGGCTGCTCGGCCGCGAGCTGCGAACCTACCGGGCGTTCGCGGCCGAATGCGCCGCCTTCTGGAGCGAGCAGCCTCGGGAGGCCCGGCCATGAGCACGGTCCTCGCATTCGGCGCGACCGGCCCGATCGCCGGGCTTGTGCTGCCCGAACTCGTCCGCCGCGGTGCCCGGGTGCGAGCCTTTATCCGGAACGCGCGCGAGCGGGACGCGGTGCTGGGTCGCGGCGCAGCAGAGGCCGCGACCGGCGACCTGGCCGACGCAAACAGCGTGGCCCAGGCGCTACGCGGCGTGGAACGCGTCTTCTACATCGCGCCCATCGATCTGCCGGACCAGGCCACTATCGGGCAGCGCCTGGTCGCCCAGGCGGGCGAGGCCGGCGTGCGGCGCTTTGTATTTTCGTCCGTCATCCATCCGGTGATTTCGTCGTTACCGAACCACGCAGGCAAAGCGCCGGTGGAAGAGGCGCTGGTCGGCTCCGGGCTCGAGTACGCCATCCTTCATCCGGCCGTCCTGTATCAGAACTTCGCCCGTGCCTGGTCGGACGTTCAGACGAATGGAGTGCTCGCCGAGCCTTGGTCGAACAACACGCGGCACAACCGTGTCGACTACCGCGACGTGGCGGAGGTGGCCGCGACCGCACTGATGGAGGATCGCCTGCTGAACGGGACTTTCGAGCTTTGTGCGGACGATGCGCTCAACCGGCACGAGATCGTCGCCATGCTGAGCGACATCCTCGGGCAAGCAGTCCAAGCCCGGCGCATCGATCCCGCGACGCTCGGCGCGGAAGCCGACGCGCTCCGACCGATGTACGAGCACTACGACCAGCACGGACTGCGGGGCAATCCGCTGACGCTGCGTGCCGTCCTCGGCCGGGACGCACGAACTCTGCGAGCCTACTTCGAAGAGCTTGCCGCTCAGAACGGCTGACCTAAAGAGAATGGCTGACCTAAAAATGGTTGTGTAATATATAAGACCGCCATGGGATCGGAAGCGGCGGACATAGGCCGCCAGCCTGCTGAAATGCATTTTCGGTTCCGCTGCTACCGGAGCCCCGGCTCCTACACCACGCTCGGGGACGTAACCCCAGCTCGGGCCGGATTGCGGCTCAGCAGCGCGGAGTGCGTTTCGGCAGGCCGGCGAAGTTGGAAGCTGATCAGGTCGCGCTGGCACAGCGCCTGATAGGGGAGGAGACGCCCGTTCGCGCGATCGCCCGCATGCTCAACGTCCACGTCGCGACGGTCTACCGCGCGCTCGCCGCGACCTCCGACGATGCGGGCCGGTTAGTCCGGACCTGAAATTAAACGCTCGTCGCCGGGGTCGGGCTCCCGGTTCGGCGCACGCCCAAGCAGGGCGTGCAGGTCCTCGGGCTGTGCATTGCCGGTACGCCGGCGAAAGAAGTCGACTGCGGTTTCCACGGCCCCAACCTTCTGCGCAACCGCGGAGGCGATCCACTGATTGAGCGACACGCCATCCTCCTTCGCGAGCCGCGCCGCCGCAGCCTTGATCGAGATCGGTAGCTTGAGCGGGTAGGTCGCCTTGCTCATTCTCGGATCCTCCTAAGCAGGTCGGCAGGAGGTATGACCAACAAGCCGAAAGACGGGGCGACGGCAGCAAAGTCGCCAAGGTTGTGGGTGACGAGGGCGTCGGCCCGGCCGTTCACGGCCGCCTCCAAAACCATCTCGTCGTCCGCATCCGAAAGCTGCGGCCGCCAGGTGAAGCGTACGTCGACCGGTTCGATGGCAGCTGCCAACGCGGCGAGTACGCTGTCCACCTCCGCCAAGCTCAGGCCGGTCACGCTGCGTTGCTCGGGTCGCTTCAGCACGTCCTCGTACTCCAGGAACAACGCCAGCGTCGCCAAGGGGACAATTCTGCGGGATGCGACGTGCCCCAGCACGGCATTCGAAGCGCCGTGTCGGCTGCGAAATGCGGACACCACGACCGAGCTGTCCAGCACAACGCGCCGCATCGAGAATAGTAGGCACATCCCATGGGATGTGTCTAGCCTTCCGGGCTTGGCGTCTCGCTGACGTCAGTCCAGGGTTTTGAGACGCCGGTCGGCGTCAGGTCTAGACCTTCGCGAGACATTCGCCTGAAAAACCGTTATTTATTAGCAACTTGGTTTCCGTCGGGTCATGGCGCAATGTCCTACAAGCCCCCTCCGGCTGCCTCGCACGCCTGCCGAGAGGCTCTAAAGCCTCGTCTGGCCCCTTTTTTCCCCGTCTCAGCGGGAATGTCTCGCCGGTATACCCGAATCAGGCGATCGCTATTGGCGGACACCGGACGAACGGGCCTTCCGACCCTACATGGCCAAAACGCACAGCTTCGCGGTCACTGCGCCACCAAGCGGTCATAGCCCCATTGCGGTAATCCCTGGGGGTCAAGCCAGCGTCATCGCGAACGCATCGCCCTCCTTGGCGACCCGTCCCTCGCGGCCGAACGGCGTGTGCATGCCGAACACCCTCAATTCCCGCTCCGCCGCCATCGCCAGCACGTTGCGCCTCGTCTGCCTCGCCAGCGCCGGATCGAGGTCGAACACCGTGCAGATGCTCGGCCGCTGCGCCTGTCGCACCGCCATGTGCAGCACGTCGCCCAGGATCAGCGTCTCGCCGCCGATCAGGAAGCCGCTATGGCCCATCGTGTGGCCAGGCAGTTCGATCGCCTCGATGCCGGGCAGCACCTCGCCGGCGGCGAACGGACGCAACCGGCTGCCGAGTGCCGCATAGACCGTGCGCGCGGTCTCGAACGATGCGGCAGCAACCGGTCCGCGCGCATCGCGCTCCCGATCGCTCCCGAAGAAGTCGACGTCCACTCCTGGGCAGAACACCTCCGCGTTCGGATACCGCAGTGCGCCGCTCTCTCCCAGCAGGCCGAGCGCGTGATCCCCGTGCGGGTGCGTCAGCAGCACCGTCTCGATGCTCTCCGCCCGGACCCCGAGCCCTGCCAGCGAGCGCGTCGCATGGCCGAGCACCGGCCCATAGAAGCCGCCCGCGCCCGCATCGATCAGGATCACGCGGCCGTCGCGTCGCAGCGCATAGGCGTTCACGTCGAACGCCGGATCGCCTTCCGAGGCCCGCAGCGACGCGGTCTCGGCCTCGCCGGCCAGATCCCTGATCATGTCCGCCTTGCCGGCGAACATCCCGTCATGCAGCGCGATCAGCGTGCTGCCGTCGCGGAGCGCGAACCAGCTTGGGTGTTTGAACTCGTCCATCGCGCTCCGCCGCAGGCCTGCTACTGCCCGAACGAGGCCACGTTCGCCGGCGTCACCGTGTCGAGCCCGACATAGGTGACCGCCGGCACCGACTTGTGCTCATGCAGCGACATCAGCAGATCCATCGCCTTCGCACCCATCTCCCGCGGCCGCTGACCCACCAGCGTGTTGACATCGCCTGCCTTGAGGAGATCGATCTCCACCGGCAGCGTGTCGGCCGAGACGATCGCGAACTTGCCGGACTGCATCTGCGTCTTCACGCGCGACACGAAACGCTTGTAGGCCTCGCCGGTGAACAGCGGCCAGCCGCCGACCGGAACGATCGCGCTGAGGTTCGGGTTGGCCGTCAGCAGGTCCGTCATCTGCTGCACCGCGAGTGCCGCGTCGTCATTGCAGAATGTCGGCGAGCCGCCGACCTCGGTCCAGCCGGCCGCCTTGAGCGCGCTGCGCACGCCCTCGACGCGCTCGGCGAGGTTGCGCGCGGCGGGACCGCCCGACACCAGCGCGAAGGTCCCGGGAGCAGGATGCACCTTGATCAGCGCCGCGCCGAGCTGCTTGCCGAGATCCATGTTGTTGGTCCCGACATAGGCCTGCCGCTTGCTGTTCGGCGCGTCCGCGTCGAACGTGATCACCGGAATGCTCGCCGCCCGCGCCTGCCGGATCACCCGGCTGACCGACGCCGCGTCCGCCACCGAGATCGCGATCCCGTCGACGTGCCGCGAGATCATGTCCTGGATGATCTGCACCTGTGTCGCCGGCTCCTGCTCGACCGGCCCCTGATAGATGCACTGCACGCCCAGCTTGGCCGCTTCCTTGTCGCACCCGTCGCGCGACAGGTCGAAATACGGGTTGTTCATCGATTTCGGCACGATCGCGAACTTCAGCTCCGCCGCTTCCGCCTGGGCCAGCAGTCCCACCGCCGCGACGCAAGCCAGCAACATCGTCTTCATGGTCTTGTTCCTCCCCCTGTTGTGGCGGTCGTCGCCGCCGTTCCTACAACCCCGCGCGCCTCGACCGGAGCCGGTCGACGAACACCGCGGCCACGATGATCACACCGACGAAAGTGTCCTGCCAGTAGGTGTCGACCTTGGCCAGCACGAGCCCGTTGCGGATGCACTCGATCAGCGCCGCGCCCACCACCGCGCCCACCGGACCGCCGATGCCGCCATTGAGGTTGGCGCCGCCGATAACCGCGGCCGCGATGATCCGCAGCTCGTAGCCGGTCGCGAGGTTGGCCGGCACCGAACCGAGCCATCCCGCCATCAGGATCCCCGCGAAACCCGCCGACATCGCGGACGCGACATAGAGTCCCGCCTTGATCTTGGCGACCGGAACGCCGGTCAGCGCCGCCGCCCGCTCGTTGCCGCCGAGCGCGAACACGTGACGCCCCGTCGCCGTATGATGCAGGAACACGCCCATCACGCCCGCCAGCACCAGCAGGTAGATCAGCGGCATCGGCACGCCCAGGATCGTCCCGTCGGTCAGCCGGAAGAACAGGTCCGAGTCCGGCCCGTCGATCGCCACACCCTGGCCGCGGGTGATCGCGTAGCAGAGACCGCGCGCCACCGAGAGCATGCCGAGCGTGGTCACGAACGGCGTCAGTCCTATCTTGGCGATCAGCAATCCGTTGATCCCGCCCACCACGGCAGCCACCGCCATGCCCCCGAGGCAGGCCCCGATCAGCACCAGGCCGGGCACGTGCGCGAGCGCCGTGCCGCCCAGCGTGTGGAACAGCAGCGCGGTCACGATCGCCACCAGCGCCATCGTCGAGCCGACCGACAGGTCGATCCCTGCGGTCAGGATCACCAGGGTCGACCCGAGCGAGACGATCGCGACATACGAGAAGTTGGTGAACACGTTCACTAGGTTGCCGGTCGTCAGGAACTCGGGCGCCACCGTGGTGATCGCGATCACCAGCAGCAGCAGCGCCCCGCTCACATAGGCGGTCTGGCTGGCGAAGAAGCCCCGCCGGTGCCACGCCACCCGCCCGACATTGGTGAACTCGCTCGCCACGACCTCCTTGATCGTGCTCATGCCGCCTCCAGCGCGCCGGTGATCAGCGACGTCACCTCGTGCGGCGACGAAGCCGCGATCGCCTTGTCCGCCACCTTCCGCCCGCGTCGCATCACCACCACCCGGTCGCACACGTCGAACACGTCCGGCATTCGGTGCGAGATCAGGATCACAGCGATGCCGGAGTCGCGCAGACGTCCGATCAGCGCCAGCACTTCGGCGATCTGCCGCACCGAGATCGCCGCCGTCGGCTCGTCCATGATGATCAGCTTGGCGTCCGCGAGCCGGGTGCGCGCGATCGCCACCGCCTGCCGCTGGCCGCCCGACATCTGCCGCACCAGGTCGGCCGCCCGCGTCTCGCTCTTGAGCTCGCGGAACAGCTCGCCCGCCCGGCGCGCCATCGCCGCGTGATCGAGCAGCCGAACCGGCCAGACGCCGCGCTTGAGCTCGCGCCCCAGGAACACGTTGGCCGCCGCACTCAGATTGTCCGCCAGCGCCAGGTCCTGATAGACGACCTCGATCCCCGCCGACCGCGCATCCACCGGCCGCGTGAACCGCGCCGGCTTGTCGTCGAACATCATCTCGCCCGAGGTGGCCGGAAAGTTGCCGGCGATCACCTTCACCAGGGTCGACTTGCCGGCGCCGTTGTCGCCCATCAAGCCCACGATCTCGCCCGGCGCGATCGTCAGGCTCACGTCCGTCAGCGCCTGGATCGCCCCGAACGCCTTGCCGATCTTCTCCAGCCTGAGCAGCGACACCCCGTTCCCCCGCGAGCGCTTGTGCAAGCACGCCTCTCTCGATGCGAGAACGTAGCAGACTGGCCCCGCCCATCAAGCGCGGCGAGCTCCTCGATCCGGAACCGCTTGGCGTTCTCCGCCGGCACGCCGTAGCTCACCCATGAAAGGAGTCACCCGTTCATGGCAGATCCAGCGCCCGTTCCCTCCATCCTGGTGCTCGGCTCCGGCGAGCTCGGCATCGCCATGCTGCGTGCCCTGGCCCCGCGGGCGGCCGGAGCTGGTTTACGGGTCGATGTGGCCGTGCGATCCGAGAGCGGCGGCGAGAGCGTGCGCGCGCTCGGCCTGACGCCCGTGCAGCTCGACATCGCGTCGGCGTCCGAATCGGAGCTGGCCGAACGGTTCTCGCGCTACGACACCGTGCTGAGCTGCATCGGCTTCGCGGCCGGTTCCGGAACCCAACTCGAACTGGCACGCGCGGCGCTGGCATCGGGCGTCCGGCGCTACTTTCCGTGGCAGTTCGGCGTCGACTACGACGTGCTTGGCCGTGGCAGCCCGCAACCGTTGTTCGACGAGCAGCTGGACGTGCGGGACCTGTTGCGCGGCCAGCACGGGATGCGCTGGGTCATCGTTTCGGTCGGCATGTTCACCAGCTTCCTGTTCGAGCCGGCGTTCGGAGTGGTGGACCTCGAAAGGGGCGTCGTGCGGGCGCTCGGCAGCTGGGACAACGCCGTCACGGTGACGACGCCCGAGGACATTGGCCGGCTGACGACGGAGATCTTGCTCGCCGAGCCGGAGTTCGGCGACGGAGTGGTGCATGTCGCCGGCGACACGATCACCTACGAACGGCTGGCGGACGTGGTCGGGCGCGTGCTCGACAGGCCGATCGAGCGCGAGGTCTGGACCATACCCGAACTGATGAAGGCGCTGGATCGCGAGCCCGACGACACGCTGCGCCGTTACCGAGCGGTGTTCGCGACCGGACGCGGCATCGCATGGGACAAGGCAGATACCTTCAACGGGCGGCGGGGCCTGCCGACCATCGATGCCGAGGGCTGGCTTCGCGGCCACCTGAAAGACAGGAACGATCCGCTGCAGGGACAGGCATCGTGACGATCCTCCGCATCGCCGGCAACCCGCCTAGGGCACCGTGACCACCACCTTCCCGACCTGCGCGTTGCTCTCCAGGAACCGGTAGGCCTCAACAACCTCATCGAACGGGAACACCCGCGCGATCACCGGCGCGAGCCGCCCGGCCGCCAACCCGTCGGCCACGAACCCGCAGGCCCGCGCCAGCGCCGCCTCGTCGCGCGCCAAGTCCCGGATCGTCCATCCACGAACCGTCAGCCCCTTGCCGAGCGACGCCAGCACCGGCAGCGGCGTGAACTGCTGCGACAGCGCGCCATAGACGATGATCGTGCCACCTACCGCCGCCGCCTCGGCCAGCGAGGCGAGGCCGCCGCCCGCCACCGCGTCGAACACCAGCCTCGCACCGGCGCCCGCCGTGATCCGCGTCACCGCCGGCCCGACATCCTCGTCGTCAGTCACCACCACGTGCGACGCGCCGGCCGCCAGCAGCGCGTCGCGTTTGGCGCCGGTCCGCGTCGTCGCGATCGCCACCCCTCCCGTCGACCGCACCAGCCCGATCGCCGCCAGCCCCACCGAGGACGAGGCCGCGGTGATCACCACAACGTCCCCCGCCCGGAGCCGCCCATATTCGACCAGCGCCCCGTAGGCTGTCAGATACTGCCTCCAGGCCGCCGCCGCCGTCTCGAACCAGATGCCGGTCGGGATCGGCCGCAACAGCGCCGCCGGCACGACCGCGAACTCGCCCGCCACTCCGTGCGCGCTCATCGACAGCAGCGGCAGCACCGACACGGCGTCCCCGACCGCGACCCCGTCCACCCCGGCACCGACGGCCTCGCCCACGCCCGCCGCCTCGTAGCCCAGCCGCGACGGCAGCACCGGCCGCTCCAGGTAGCGCCCCGACCGGAACGCCACCTCCGCCCGGTTGAGCCCGAGCGCCCGCACACCGAGCCGAACCTCTCCCGGTCCGGGATCGGGTTCGGCGACCGCCTCGATCCGCAGCGTCTCGGCGCCCCCCGTCTCGTGGAACCGCACGATTCGCCTCATCTCACGCCTCCGCCAGCCGCCCCGCCAGGTCATCGACGAACTGCGCCGCCACCCGCCCCGACCGGGCGCCGCGTGTCATCGACCACTCCGTCGCCTCCGCGTGCAACGCCTCCCTCCCGATCGCCAGCCCGCGGGCCGCCGCGTAGCCGTCCACCATCGTCAGATACGTCGCCTGGTCGCAGTGATGGAACCCGATCGACAACCCGAACCGGTCCGACAGCGACACCTTCTCCTCGACCGTCTCGCCGGGATTGATCGCCGTGCCACGCTCGTTCTCGATCATCTCGCGCGACAGCAGATGCCGCCGGTTGCTCGTCGCGTAGAACAGGACGTTGGCCGGCCGTCCCTCGATGCCGCCGTCCAGCACCGACTTGAGCGCCTTGTAGTCCGCCCGGTCCGAGGGGCCGCCGTCGAACGAGAGATCGTCGCAGAACACCAGCACCCGGCGCTCCGCCCGACGCAGCATCGTCAGCAGCCACGGCAGGGTGGGCAGCTCGTCGCGCGCGATCTCGACCAGCGCCAGCGATCCTACCCGTTTCGCGTTCGCGGCTGCATGCGCCGCCTTGACCAGCGAGGACTTGCCCATGCCGCGCGCGCCCCACAGCAGCACGTTGTTCGCCTCACGGCCGCGCGCGAACCGCAGCGTGTTGCCCACCACCAGGTCGCGCTGCCGGTCGATGCCGCGCAGCAGCCCGATCCCGACACCGCTGACCGCAGCCACCACCGACAGCGACCGCATGCCGCCATGCCAGACGAACGCGTCGGCACCGTCCAGAGACGCGGGAACCGGCGGCGGCGGCGCCAGGCGCTCGAGCGCCTCGGCGATCCGCACGAGAAGGGGAGGGAGGCGATCCATGCTGGCAGATCCGGTGTGCTTGACGGGCGGGGGGCGCAGCCTATGGTCCGCGCCGCCGACGAGAGCAACCCGGAGCACCTCATGGACTGGCCGATTTCACCCGCCTACGCGCAAGCCGCGGGCGGCGCGGGCGGAATGTCGGCCCAGCTGCTGCAGTTCGCTCCCATCATCCTGATCTTCGTCGTCTTCTACTTCCTGTTCTTCCGGCCTCAGCAACAGAAGCAGAAGGAGACCAAGGCGATGCTGTCGGCACTCCGCCGCGGCGACCGCGTCGTCACCGCCGGCGGCATCCTCGCCACCGTCAATCGGGTCAAGGAGGGCACCAACGAGGTCGAGGTCGATATCGCGCCGAATGTTCGCGTCACCGTCCTGCGCGACACGATCAGCAACGTGGTCAAACCGAAGCCAGCCAACGACACGGCGCCGGCGAAGACGTGAGGCCGGGACCGCGCGGCCCCGGACCCGCGCGGCCTAGGC
>CAXTUK010000013.1:0-5540 GCA_964247395.1 uncultured Acetobacteraceae bacterium | reverse complement strand
GTCGCCTCCGCGAACTCGTAGTTCGCGATCTTGTCCATCCAGTTCTGGATGTAGTCCGGACGCCGGTTGCGGAAATCGACGTAGTACGAGTGCTCCCAGACATCGATCCCGAGCAGCGGCTTGCCCTCGCCGGTCGCCACCGGGTTCGACCCGTTCGGCGTCTTGGTCACCTTCAGCTTGCCGTCCGTCCCCAGCACCAGCCACGCCCAGCCCGAGCCGAACTGCGTCGCCGCCGCCTGCTTGAACTGCTCCTTGAAGGCGTCGACCGAGCCGAAATCCTCCTTGATCCTGCTCTCGAGCTTGCCCGGCACGCCGCCGCCCGTCGGCGACATCGCCTGCCAGAACAGGATGTGGTTCCAGTGCTGCCCGGCGTTGTTGAACACCGGCGCCTGGTCCGCCTTGCCGTTGGTCTGCCTGATGATCTCCTCGAGCGATTTGCCGGACAGCGAACTGTCCTTCTCGACGAAGCCGTTCAGCGCCGTCACGTAGGCCTGGTGGTGCTTGTCGTGGTGCAGCTCGAGCGTCTCCTGGCTCATCCCGCGTCCCGCGAGCGCGTTGTGCGGATAGGGCAGCGAGGGAAGTTCGAAGGCCATGTGCGTCTCCATTGCGGTCCGTTCCCGTCTTGAACGCGTGGCCGCCGCCGAAGTGGCACGCGGGATCACGACGTGAGGTCGCCGGACCCCAAGCGTGCCGCCCTGTCCCCGACCGGCCTCATCGCCCGCGCCCATGACCCGGACCGCTTCCTCTGCGCGCTCTTCGTCCCACCCGACCGGCGCGAGTTCGTCTTCACCCTCGTCGCGTTCAATCACGAGCTCGCCCGCGCGCTCGACGTCGCCGCCTCGTCCCGCGGCGAATACGGCGCGATGGGCGGCCATGTCCGTCTCCAATGGTGGCGCGAGGTGGTGGAGGGCGACGCGAAAGCCCACGAGGTCGCCACTCCGCTCGCCGCCCTGCTCGATCAGGGACTGGTCGAACGCGAGCTCCTGCTGGCGATGATCGACGCCCGCGAGGCCGAGCTCGACGGCTTTCCCGACGGCGACTGGCGGTCGGCGCTTCGCGCCGGCCCCGGCGGTCTCGCGCGCGCGATCGGCCAGGTCCTCGCCGTGCTGCCGCAAGCCCTTGACGCGATCGCCGACGCCGGCGCCGCCTACTCGATCGGCAAGATCCTGCGTCACCGGCCGACCCTCCTCGCCGCCGGCCGCCACCCGATGCCGCAGCCGATGCTGCGAGCGGCCGACCAGTCACCGACGATCGCGCTGGCCTGCGCCCTGCTCGAACCCGTCCGTTCGTTGCGCCTGGGCCGCCCGCATCGCGCCGCTGCCCTCGGCGCCGTCCTCGCGCGGCGCGATCTCGCGCGTGCCGCGGTCGGGATCGACCAGGACCACGACCGGTCGCTCGCTGACCGCCTGGCCGTCGCCACCGCGGCCCTCACCCCCCAGTTCTGAGCGCTTGCAAGCGGGGCTCCGCTCGATCAGCGCGCGCCACCGGCACGAACGGGGCGTCGCAGGAGCGGCAGCAGCAGCAGCAGCGGCGCGCACACCAGCAGCATGAGCCTGAAATCGTCCAGATAGGCGACGATCGACGCCTGGTGATTGACCAATCCGTCCAGCAGCGTGGCGTTGGCGTGTCGTGCGCCGAGCATCTGCGTGTTCGGCAGCCCGCCTGGCACCACCATCGCGCCGCCGGAGCCCGCCGGATCGAGCATCGCCCGCACCGCCCCGCCACCCTGCAGCGCGCGGCTGAACGGGGTCACGTGTTCCGCCAGGTCGGCGTGCGCCACCTGCGTGTTGCGCGCCAACATGGTTGAGGTGAGCGACACGCCGATCGCGCTGCCCACGTTGCGGAACAGGCTCAGCAGGGCGGCGCCGTCCGTCCGCACCGACTGCGGCAGCGTCGCGAACGCCACGACCTGCAGCGGGCTGAACACCAGCCCGATGCCGGCGCCCTGGAGGATGGTGTTGCCGACCACCATCGAGGCGGACGCGTCCGGCGTCCACCCCGTCATCGCCCAGAGCGAGAGACACAGCAGCGCCGTCCCGATCGCCATCAGCTTGCGCGGGTCGACACGGCCGGACAACCTTCCGACCAGCAGCATCGCCGCCATGGTGCCGGCGCCGCGCGGCGCCAGCACCAGGCCCGCCGCATCCACCGGATAATCGGCCAGCGTCTGCAGCCATGGCGCCAGCAGCGCGGAGGTCGAGAGCAGCAGCATGCCCACGATGAAGATCATGCCGAAGCTGATGCAGAGATTGCGGTCACCGAACAATGCCGGCGCGATGAACGGCCGTTCCGCCGTGATCATGTGCACCACGAACAGATATAGCCCCAGCCCGGCGAGCACAGCCTCCACGATCACCTCGTCGGAGCCGAACCAGTCCTTGGTCTCGCCTCGGTCCAGCATCAGCTGCAGGCCGCCGATGCCCACCGCCAGCACGGTGAAGCCGACCCAGTCGAACCGCATGCCTTTGCGCGCCGGTGTGGAAGGCAGGAACACCGCCAGGCCCGTCACCGCCAGCAACCCGAAGGGCAGGTTGACGAAGAACACCCAGCGCCAGTTGTGGAGCTCGGTCAGATATCCGCCCAGCGTCGGACCCAGGATCGGCCCGATCATCACCCCCATGCTCCACATCGCCATCGCCGCGCCGCGCCGCGCCGGGGGGTAGATGTCCAGCATCGTCGCCTGCGACAGCGGCACCAGGGCCGCCCCGAAGACACCTTGCAGCAGGCGGAACAGCACCATCTGCCCCAGTGACTGCGCGATCCCGCACAGCATGGACGCGCCGGTGAAGCCAGTCAGGCAGGCGAGCAGCAGCGTCTTGCGCCCGAACCGTGCCGCCATCCAGCCCACCGGCGCCGTCATGATTGCCGCCGCCACGATATAGGACGTCAGCACCCAGGTGATCTGGTCCGCCGTCGCCGCGAGGCTGCCCTGCATGTAGGGCAGCGCCACGTTGGCGATGGTGGAGTCGAGCGTCTGCATCAGCGTCGCCATCATCGCGCAGGCGGTGATCAGCCCACGCCCCCGAACCGTCTCCACCGGACGCCTCGCGCGCTCAGAACAGGTCGCGAAGCGAGCGCGCGTGGCCGGTGTCGATGTCGGCCTCCACGCTCATGCCCGCTCGCAGCGCCGGATCGCCGGGGAGGCGATCGATGCGGATGCGCAGCGGGATCCGCTGCACAACCTTCACCCAGTTGCCGGACGCGTTCTGCGCCGGAAGGATGGAGAACTGCGACCCGCTGCCGGCGGAAATGCTCTCGACGTGACCGGTCCAGCGATGTCCCGGATAGGTATCCACCGTGATCCGCACCGGATCGCCGGCCCTGACCCAGGTCAGCTCGGTTTCCTTCGGGTTGGCGTCCACCCAGACATGATCGGTCGAGATCAGCCCGAACGCGGCGGTGCCGGCGGGCAGGTACATGCCGGGCTGCAGCGTCGGCACCTGGGTCGCGACGCCGGCGAACGGCGCCCGCACCACCGTGTCGGTCAGCTGCCGCAGCACCTCGTCGAGCCGGGCCTGCGCCTGGCGATAGGCGGGCAGCGAGGTGACGTCCACTTCGCTGTCCCCGTCCAGGCGCGTGAGCTGCACCTGCGCCGCCAGCGCGGTCGATGCCAGCGCCTCCTGGTCGGCCTGCAGCTTGAATCGCGCGTCGTCGAAGACCGACCGGGCCAGGTCGCCTCGGCCGACCAGCGCGCTGGCGCGCTGGAACACCGCCTGGTCCGAGCGCACGGTCGCCGCCCTGGAGCCGGCGTCTCGCAGCATCCGCTGGTAGTCCCGCTTGGCCGCCTCCAGGGTCAGCCGCGTCTGCGCCAGGTCGGCCCGCTCCGCTTGCACCGCGATCCTGGTCTGGCGCGGATCGAGGCGGAACAGCACGTCGCCCTTCCGGACATGCTGACCCTCGCGCACCGGGATGGCCAGGACCTCGCCCGACACGTCCGTCGACAGCGCCACCTTGTCGGCGTTCGTGTAGGCGTTGTCGATGGAGACGAAGCGGCCGCCGCTCAGCCAGGCGTAGCCGGCACCGGCCGCGACGGCCAGGAACCCGCCCGCCATCAGCCCGATCCGGGAGATACGCCGCAAGCCGCCGCGCGACGGGACCGCCGCTTCCGCGGAGAGCTCGCGATTGAGGTCGACCGCACCCGACATCAGGCGGCATCCCTCGCGTCTGCTCGCCGTTCCGAGCTGAGAAGGTTCTTCATGTGGACAAGCCCGTCGAGCATGGCGGCCCTGGCGCCAGGCGCCAGTCCCTTCGTCAGGAAGTCGGCCATCCCGTGACGACATCGGTGGATGTCGCGCAGCAGCGGTACAGCCTCGGCAGCCAGGTGCAGCCGCCACACGCGTCGATCGGTGCTGTCCGGCCGGCGTTCCACCGCGCCGCTGCGCTCCAGCCGGTCCACCAGACGCGCGACCGTGATCGGCTCCACGTCGAGAATGGTCGCGAGCTGGCGCTGCGACAGGCCGGGTTCGCGTTCCAGCCAGAGCAGGATGCCCCATTGCGCACGGGTCATCCCGTAGGCGCGGGCATGGCGGTCCACCTCCGTGCGCAGCATCCGCGCGATGTCGTTGAGCAGGAAGGACAGGTCGCGGTTCAGGTCGGTCATGCCGTCAGTATAGTAACGCGGCATATCATATGGAAGATGCTCATAACGTGGCTTTCCGACATTCCATTGTTCTAGCCGCGAACCGACCCACCTTCATCGCATGATCATCACCCTGCAGGTCGCCGTCTTCGTCCTGATCGTGCTCGCGGTCCTCGTGGTCATGACGGTCAAGATCGCCGCCGAATGGCAGCGCGCCATCGTGCTCCGCCTCGGCCGCTTCCGCGCCGTCCGCGGTCCCGGCCTCTACATCCTCATCCCGTTCATCGACCGGGCCGCCGCGGTGATCGACCTGCGCATCCAGACCGCCAGCATCGTCGCCGAGCAGGCGCTCACCCACGACACGGTCGCCGTCGGCGTCGACGCGATCGTCTTCTGGCAGGTCGAGGACGCCAAGCAGGCGGCGCTCGCCATCGCCGACTACCGGCGCGCCATCGAGAGCGTCTCGCAGACATCCTTGCGCGAGATGATCGGCGCGTCCGACCTCGGCAAGCTGCTGTCCGATCGCCGCGCCGCCGACGAGCAGCTGCGCCAGACCATCGGCGGCAAGATCGCCGGCTGGGGCGTCGCCATCCGCTCGGTCGAGATCCGCGACGTCATCATTCCCGCCAGCCTGCAGGACGCGATGAGCCGCCAGGCCCAGGCCGAGCGCGAGCGCGACGCCCGCGTGACGCTCGCTTCCGCCGAGCAGGACATCGCCCGCCAGGTGCTCGAAGCCGCCACCATCTACGGCTCCAACCCGCACGCGCTCGCGCTGCGCCAGATGAACCTGCTCTACGAGATGAACAAGGACAGGGGGGCCACCGTGCTGATCCCGACCGACCTCGTCGCCAGCCTCGGCCGGCTCGCCACCCCGCCCGCCGCCTGCCCAGGCGGCCACGGCCAACCGGAACCGAAACGGCTTTGCGGGCGTTTGCTTCCCTCAATGATCGAAGCGGCCGGG
>CAXTUK010000012.1:14971-21426 GCA_964247395.1 uncultured Acetobacteraceae bacterium | reverse complement strand
CGGCTGGTCGGCGCCGACCAGCAGCACCCGGTCCGCATGGCCGGCGCGTGCCGCCGCGCGGCGCGACTGTGCCAGCCGGTAGGCGATCCGGGGCGCCGCCAGCAGCACCAGCAGCGTCAGCGCGGGGATCGCGGGGAACGTGCCGGTCGGCAGCGGAACCCCGGGGAGGAGCAGCCCGATCGCGAACAGGACAGCGCTTGCGGCCGCCCCGGCCGCGACCCCGAGCATGTCGGCCAGGCTCGAGAAGCGCCAGTATTGCAGTTGCAGCCCGAACGGCAGGCCGGCCAGGACCAGCGTGATCGCCCCGCCGGCCACGAACCAGATCGGATGCAGCAGACCGCTCCTCGGGTCGGCCAGATAGCGCGCGATCGGCGCCGCGACGGCGGCCAGCGCCCCGTCGAGCAGCACGTTGACGATGATCCGGTTGACCGCGCGGGAGCTCGGCATGTCGGGGTCATAGACCACAATGCCGGACGTTTCACCCCGAGCGGACGCTCGTTGCCTGATCGCACATCATCGGCAATATCAAAACGATCACCGAAGCGGCCCGCCCATGCGCATCCGAGCTGTCGCCCTGCTCTGCCTTGCCCTCTCCGGATGCGCCGAAGGCGCCTGCAAGTCGCCCCAGGAGGACTCCGAAGTGCCGCTGCTGCGGCTCGGCAATCACGAGATCGCACCGGTCCTGATCAACGGCGAACCGGCCGGACTTGTGCTCGACACGGGCGCCAACGGCACCACCGTCACGCCGCAGGCGGTCGAGGCGCTTCATCTCGGGACCCACACGCTGCCGATCCGGGCGACCGGCATCGGCGGCACCACCTACGACCAGGCAACCGAGATCGATCAACTCAAGGTCGGAGGCGCCGAAGTCTCCGGCGCGGCAGCGCTCGTGGTTCCGCTCTCGAAGGAGGGTCTGGACAAATTTCCGGCCTTCGGACTGCTCGGCGAGGATCTGCTGACAAGCTGGGATCTCGACCTCGATGCAGCGCAGGACCGACTCACTCTCTACGAACCTCAACAATGTGCACTCGTCACGCCGCCCTGGAGCCGCGACGTCCAGACGATCGGCATGCCGAGAGCCTTGACGGGTGAGGCGACCCAGGCCGAGGACATCCCGAAGGGTCTCCAGGCTGTCGCACGCCGCCAGTCGACCTATACGGGTGAAATCCTGTTCCCGGTCACGCTCGACGGGCATGTCCTGACGGCCGAGCTCGACTCGGGCGCGGGCGGATCGATCGTGCGGGAGTCCGCCCTCGGCTTCGACGGCGCATCGCTGGCTGCCGGCCAGATCGGTCGCGTTGCCGGCATCAACATGATGGGTATCGCCATCCACTTTCGCGACTTTGCCCATCTCCGGATAGGAACCACGGATTACGGACCGACGACGATGGCCGTGGGCAACATGCAAATCCCCGGGGTTGACGTGCTGCTCGGCGAGGATTTCCTGCGCCGCCATCGCGTCTACGTCGCCTTCCACGCCGGCAAGCTCTTCATCGCCCGCGATCCCTGACGCTCCCTGCGGCTTCCGTCGGGAACGCAGATGCCGTAAGCGCGCGTTTATGCATGCTGCCGCCATCGGCTCGGGCCTCGCCGCGCTCGCTCTTCTCTCCGCACTGATCGTCAGCCTGATGATCAAGCTGGGCGTTCTCGACATCCCCGGCGTTCGTTCGGCGCACGACCGGCCGATCCCGAAGGGGGGAGGGTTCGGCATCGCCGCCGCCTTCGTCGCCGGACTCCTCGCCGCCTGCTTCGCGGGCCTGATACCGCATCAGGCATATCGCGTTGCCTTCCTCCTGGCCGCCGCCATCCTCATCATCGTCGTCGCCTGGGCCGACGACGTGTATCAGTTCGGCTTCGGTACGAAGCTGGCCGCCCAGATCGTGGCCGCCGCCCTGCTGACCGCTGGTGGCTTCACGATCGAAAACGTGGGGCCGCTGCCGCTCGGCGCTCTCGGCGTTCCGTTAACGCTTGTCTGGCTAATTTTCGCGATCAACGCGACCAACTTCATCGACGGCCTGAACGGGCTCGCCTCGGGTTGCATGCTGATCCCGTCCGTCGTCATCTCGACGGTTGCGCTGGGCGACGACGATAGGTTCGAAGCCGCAGCACTGCTTCCCTTGGCGGCCGGGATCGTCGGCTTCCTGCCGTTCAACTATCCGCAGGCAAAGGTCTTCATGGGAGATGTGGGAAGCCAACTCTGCGGTCTCGTGGTACCGGCGATGGCAGGACCTGCGAGCCGGTTGCCGCATCATCCATGGGGCGTTCTGATCGTGCCCATGGCGATGGCGCCCATCCTGGTGGACGTCGCCTACACGCTGGCGAGCCGGTGATCGGCTCACTCAGGCCCATCGCAGCCACCTCTACCAACTTGCGACAAGAACCGGAGCGCCCGCCGCCCAGGTCACATTGGGCTTCTGGGCGCTGACCCTCACCTGCACCATCCTCGGGGCCAGAGCCGCTCGAGGCCCGATTGCAGTGTCGATCGGGGCGATTGCCGCCGCTGCTGTCCCGGTCGGCGCTGCCGCCGCCCTGGTTCTCAGGGCGGCGGGACGGGCTTCACACGGCCGCTGGTGAGCGAAGTCCGGACGATCAGCCGCGAAGCTTGAACTGGATTCCCGATGCCGACCCGGCCAGTTGCGCGCCGTGAGTGACGTCATCAACCCTGATCTGCACGCCGTTGCCGTTGACATAAAGAGACCCGCCGATCCCCTTGCCAGCCGTCACTTCGCCATGGCTCTGGTAGTAGGTGCCGTCGAAGTCATGCAGATGGTGCAGATTGTATACGCGCCCGTGACCGACCAGGGTCGAGTAGCCGACGGCGGCGATGTTCAATCCGCTGACCGAGAAACGGTAGCTGTGATGATCATAATGGAGCGTGCCGTCACCCCAGCTCCAACCGACACCCAGGTTGGCAGACTTCGCAACGATCGTCACCCGGGCATCGGGGGCGGAATTGACGCCTGGATCGGCTGCGACGGCCGGCAATGCGAGCGCAAGCGCAACGCCCGTCCCCAGAACGGCGAGACGCATATCTAATCCTTTCATGCCGGCGATGAGGGCCGGATACCTTTCTGCGGCCCTACATCGCCCGGCCGTGCCGTCGGTTCCGCCACGCACTCAGGCAAAGCGAAGGCCGCCGGATCGTGACCCGACGGCACCATCGGCAGCCGCGAGTAGCGGTCAGGCCGACCGGCGCGACCCGTGCTCGCGGTCAGCCTTGCGCGGCGGCGTCGCGGCTTCCGCCATGATCCCGCGCAGGTCACGCAGGAACGAGGTGCCCTTCACGGTCCGCTGGACGAGCACGCTGCGGCGATCCATCGGATCGACCTTCCGGCGGGCGAGATCGAGCTCGCCAAGGCGGTCGAGCGCGCGCGTGATCGCCGGCTTGGAGACGTTGAGGTCGGCTGCAAGACCGCGAACCGTGTGCGCGCCATCCTGGAGGTAGCAAGTCAGGAACACCCCGAGCTGCCGCGCCGAAAGGTCCGGCCCGTCCCGTCGCACGAGGGCAACGATGGTGTCGCGGAGTGTCGCGACCATGGTGTCGGTTGAGGTCGCCGAAGGCATGGGAATTCCTTTCACATCGAGAAGCTGACGGATGACCGGCCGGCGCGTCTGGCCCCGGCGCGAAGTTCGCATCTGGAAGGCGTTTTGATTATCCAGGACGAGTCGATTAAGCAGCTATAAGCCTCTCGAAACGCTTAGTTCAGTCGCAATGACGTTACCAGTGTGTTTCGTTTGTTTCTAGGCCATGAAAAGCCGGTCACTTCGTCATCAGGGTTCCGCAAAACATAGGAGTTTCCGCCGTTTACCGGCGGTCGACCGAGACGCTCGACGTTGACGTTCCATATTCGCACAGATTCGTGATCAAGCCGTAAAGCGCGCGCAAACCCCGGAACTGCCGCCTTCGGGCACCCGAGCGAGACGCCAAAGCCGGGACGCTTGCAATATGCTGGGCGAATCCCGACCATCCCGCGCATGTCCGGCCGACACAGCGTCCCCTTCACGCCGCGGGTGCGTGCCGTGCTCGGGCCGACCAACACGGGCAAGACCCATCTCGCGATGGAACGGCTGCTCGCCCATCCGTCAGGCATCATCGGCTTTCCGCTCCGGCTGCTCGCGCGGGAGAATTATGACCGCATGGTCGCCATCAAGGGAGAGCGCAACGTGGCGCTCATCACCGGCGAGGAGAAGATCGTGCCGCCCGGCGCGCGCTGGTTCTCGTGCACGGTGGAGGCGATGCCGCTCGACCGTGACGCCGAGTTCGTGGCCGTCGACGAGATCCAGCTCGCTTCCGATCCCGACCGCGGCCACGTCTTCACCGACCGCCTGCTCCATGCTCGCGGCCTGGTCGAGACGATGGTGATGGGCGCCGAGACGATCCGGCCCCTGCTCGAGCGCCTGGTGCCCGGCATTACGATCGAGACCCGCCCGCGCCTGTCGCAGCTGATCCACGCCGGCCAAACCAGGCTGTCCAAGCTGCCGGCCCGATCGGCCATCGTTGCCTTCTCCGCCGGCGACGTCTACGCCATCGCCGAAGCGATCCGTCGCCGTCGTGGCGGCTGCGCCGTCGTCATGGGCCGGCTGTCGCCACGCACCAGGAACGCGCAGGTCGCGCTCTATCAGCAGGGCGAGGTCGACTTCCTCGTCGCCACCGACGCGATCGGCATGGGCCTGAACATGGACGTCGACCACGTCGCCTTCGCCGGCCTGTCCAAGTACGACGGAAGCCGCGCGCGCCGCCTCCACGCCCCCGAGATCGCCCAGATCGCCGGCCGCGCCGGCCGCGGCATGCGCGACGGCACCTTCGGCAGCACCGGGGACTGCCCGCCCTTCGTCGAGCATCTGGTGGACGCGGTCGAGCAGCATCGGTTCGACCCGCTCGAACAACTCGCCTGGCGCAATGCCGCGCTCGACTTCTCGAACCCCGACGCGCTGCTGGCCAGTCTTCTGGCGCCGCCGCCACGTCCCGGCCTGGTCCGCGGCAACGAGGCCTCGGACGTCGAGACCCTGTCGACGCTGGCCGCCGACCCCGACATTCGCGACCGGACCACCGGCCGCGCCGAAACCCGCCTGCTCTGGGACGCCTGCCAGATCCCGGACTTCCGCAAGCTTGCCGACGACAGCCACGCCCGCCTCTGCGGCCGTCTCTACACCCACATTTCGGCCGAGGGCCGCATACCCGCTCCCCTGATCGAGCAGAGCCTCGCCGGTCTCGCCCGGCCCGACGGCGACATCGACACCCTCATGCAGCGGCTGTCCGGGGTCCGCGTGTGGTCCTACATCGCCGCCCGCCGCGAATGGGTAGGCGGCTCCCTGTCGCTGCAGACCCGCGCGGGCGAAGTCGAGGACCTCCTGTCCGACGCGCTGCACGAACGGCTGATCGCGCGCTTCGTCGACCGCCGTGCCGCCATCCTGTTGCGCAAGCTGGACGAGGATGGCGCCCATCTCCTCTCCGCCGTCACCAGGCGCGGGGACGGCGTCGTCGAGGGGCATAAGGTCGGCGAGCTCCGCGGCCTCGACTTCCAGCCCGACGGTCCGAGCGGCAGCGAGGAACGCCGTCTGGTGATGCGAGCCGCCCGCCGCGCGCTGCGTGCGGAGATGCCTCGCCGTGTCGCCGCCCTCGTCGCCGCCCCCGACATCGAGTTCGCCGTCGACCACCAGTCCCAGTCGATCCTCTGGCAGGGCGTCCCCGTCGCCCGGCTGCGTCACGGCCGTACGGTCCTCGAACCACAGGTCGAACCTCGGCAGTCCGAGCACCTCGACGGCGCCGAGCGCGAGCGGATGCGCGCACGACTTGCCGACTACCTGTCCGGCGTCATCGTTTGCGAACTCGGGCCGCTGTTCGCGGCGATCCGCCTCGCCGACGCTCGCCCGCAGCTTCGCGGCCTTGTCCACCGGCTGCGCGAGCAGGCCGGCATCGTTCCCGGCCCGCTCGACGCATCGCTCGATCCGGACGCCAGGTCGGCGCTCAAGCCGCTCGGCGCGCGGGCCGGCCGGTTCGCGCTGTTCATGCCTGCCCTGGTCAAGCCGCGCCCGCTTGCCTGGCGCGCCCTGCTTATCGCCGTCCACCAGGGCCGTCCTACGCCCTCGCTCCCCGTCCCCGGCCTGGTCTCGATCCCGCGCCCCGGCGACCCGTCCCTGCTCGAAACACTCGCGGCGCTCGGCTGGGTGGAGGCGGGTCCGATCCTGCTTCGGCTTGATGTCGCCGAACGCGTCGCGGGCGAATTGGCCCACGTCACCCGCCGCCGTCCTGCGGCCCTCCCCGCCGGCCTCGTCTCGCGCCTGTCGATCCGCGCGGAGATGCTCGCACCCGTGCTGCGCGCGCTCGGCGTCCGGCTGTCGGGCCCCGCGCCGCTGGCCATCGACCTCTTCGGGCCACCGTCACCGCCGATGATCTGGACTGCGGGTCGCAAGCCACGCGCGTCGGCGGAGCAGGTCCCCGCACCGACCGAAGG
>CAXTUK010000012.1:0-14961 GCA_964247395.1 uncultured Acetobacteraceae bacterium | reverse complement strand
ATCGACGCAAGCGGCGGCGGGGGCAAGGGCCGCTCGCTGCGCCGCCGCGCCGGCTCCTGAGCGGAGGGGAATGGACCAGCAGCGTCTCGATCTGTGGCTCTGGTGCGCACGTTTCCGCAGGCACCGTGCCGACTGCGCCCGCATGGTCAGCGCCGGCAGCGTCCGGATCAATCGCCGCCCCACCGACAAGCCCCACGCCGCCGTCCGTCCGGGCGACGTGCTGACCGTCGCTCTCGGCGGCGCCGAAGAGCGCGCCGACGGCAGTCTCGGCGGCGAGGTCCGGGTGATCCGCATCAACGCCTTGGCCGAGCGGCGCGGCCCCGCCACGGAAGCTCGCCATCTGTACGACCTGCTCGCGGAGACCTGAAAACGTCGGCCCCTCGTGCTTGCATGCGGCCCACTGACGTCTTGCAAGCGCCAGCAAAGCCCGTCATATGCCGCGCCTGCCAAGGGCCCGTCCGATCCGGACCAGAGAGAGACCGATGACCTACGTCGTCACAGAGAACTGCATCCGCTGCAAGTATATGGACTGCATCGAGGTGTGCCCGGTCGACTGCTTCTATGTCGGCGAGAACATGCTGGTGATCAATCCGGACGAATGCATCGATTGCGGCGTCTGCGAGCCCGAGTGCCCGGCCGACGCCATCCTGCCCGACAGCGACGATCGCGCGACGCCGTGGGCCGAGCGCAACCGTGTCTTTTCCGAGCAGTGGCCGAACATCACCCGCAAGGGAACGCCGCCCGCCGATGCCGACGAGTGGAAAGGCAAGCCCGACAAGGAAGAGCTTTTCTCGGACGCTCCTGGAACCCCCTGACCCGCAGCCTCGACGCGAGACGACATTGGCCGAAAGCGCCATCAGGACGGAGTTCAGCGAGGACGGCTTCGCCGAAGGCGATCACGTTGTTTATCCGACCCATGGTGTCGGCAAGGTCGAGCGGATCGCGAGCGAGGAGATCGCCGGACAGAAGCTCGAGCTGATCCACATCACCTTCGACGAGAACCGCATGACGCTGCGGGTGCCGGTCGCCAAGGCGCGGACCGCCGGCCTGCGCAAGCTCGCGACCCGCAAGCTGTTCGACGAGGCGATGACGATCCTGAAGGGCCGACCCCGCGCCAGGAAAATCATGTGGTCGCGGCGCGCCCAGGAATATGAGGCCAAGATCAAGTCGGGCGATCCGCTCGCGATCGCCGAAATCGTCCGCGACCTGCATCGCAACGCCGGTCAGCCCGACCAGAGCTTCTCCGAACGCCAGATCTACGAGGCGGCGCTGGACCGTCTCGCCGCCGAACTCGGCGCGCTCGAAGGCATCGGCAAGGCGTCGGCATCGCAGAAGCTGCAGGACTTCCTCAAGACCATTGCCTGAGGGCATCGCCCCCGCGTCTCACGCGAGCTTTCTCTAAGGTGGCGGGCGAGACCAGTAACGACAGGAATGTCAGCCCGATTGATCCCGAGCGGACGCGCCTCCGACCACCTGACCCTCGCGAAGCCCCCGGCGAGTGCGATCCAGGCTCCCTCATGCGGCGCTGTTCGACACGATCCATGACCAAGCTCCCATGAGACGCATGGTGCTGGTCGTGTATACGAGAGGGCACCATCCTGTGACTGCCGGTGAAAGTGTCTGGTTCGGCATCGACCCGACGTCCGCCGGGCCGCAGACAGCACCCACTGAGCAAGGCAGACGTTGTCAGGTGATGGTATAGCCGCCATCGACGACCAGGTTCTCGCCGTTGATCATTCCCGCAGCGCCGCTCACGAGATAGAGCACCGCGTGCGCAATCTCGTCGACCTCCGCGAAACGCGCCGTCGGAATCTTGGCTCGGAACAGCGTGCCCCGATCGCCCGCCCAGACCTCGCGCCCCATCGCCGTATTGACCACCGTGGGAGAGATCGTATTGCTGGTGATCCCGAACGGACCCCATTCGAGGGCGAGCACTTTCGACATCCCGATCACCGCCGCCTTGCTCGCCGCGTAGGCGAGGTGACCTTCCATCGCGACCAGCGCCGCCTGCGATGCCATACTGACGATCCGACCATACCGCCGCTCGATCATGTGCGGCCCCACCGCCCTCGAGAACAGGAATGCCGCGCGCAGGTTGACGGTCATCGTGGCATCCCATTGCCCCACCGTGATGTCCCGCGCGGCGGCGATCGGCGCGATCCCGACATTGTTGACCAGGATGTCGATCCGCCCGGCGCGTTCGAGGGTGTCGGCCACCGCTGCCGAAACCGCGACCTCGTCGCCGACCTCGACCGGCAAGCCGAAGCCGCCGCCGAGCGACCGCCCGATCTCGTCCGCCTTCTCGTTCTTGTCGACGATGACCACGCGCGCGCCTCGGGATCCTAGCAGCTCGCCCACCGCGAGTCCGATCCCCTGCGCACCACCGGTGACCAGTGCCACCTGACCGCCCAGGTCATACGCGCTCTCGAAGGACGTCGTCACTTCGAGCTCCCTTCAGACCCGCTTGGCCGACCGGGGCGGGCGGAGTCAGTCATGTGCGGCGAGAAATTGCCCGACCTCGGCAAGGAAGGCGTCGGTCTCCTCCACATGCGGCATATGGCTGGAGGCTTCGTAGATCGTCCAGCGCGCGCCGGCGACACGGTCGGCGAATGGCTGCACCACCGCCTCGGTCGCCTCGTCATGCCGCCCGGAGATCAGCAAGGTCGGCGCCTTGATCCGGTCGAGCCGGTCGATGATCGACCAGTTCCGTATGGTGCCGACGCAATGGAATTCGCTCGGTCCGTTCATGATGTGGTAGACGGTCGGGTCGGCCTCCATGGCGGCGAAGCTCGCCTCGACCTCGGGCGGCCATGCCACCCGGCAGAGATGCCGGTCGTAGAACACGCGGACCGCGTCCTGGTAGTCGGCCGTCTCGGTCGTCCCCGCCGCCTCGTGCCGAAGCAGCGTTTCCTGGACCGAAGCCGGCAGCAGCGCCCGCAGCTTGTCGGCTTCCCGCACCCAGAGCTCCATCGAGGCCGGCGAGTCGGCGATCACCAGCGCCCGCAACCCGGCGGGTTGCGTCACCGCGTGCTCGGCCGCCAGCATGCCGCCCCAGCTCTGACCCAGCAGGTGATAGCGTCCGGCGATCCCGAGATGCCGCAGAAGATTGTCGAGCTCGTCGACGAACAGCGGAACCTGCCAGAAATCGGCTCCCTTGTCGGGCAGATGCGTCGACCGGCCCGCTCCGAGCTGGTCGTAGTGGATGACCAGGCGCCCCGCATCGGCGAGCGACGTCAGTCGCAGCAGGTAGTCGTGCGAGAACCCCGGACCGCCATGCAGTATCACCAGCGGCGCCTTGCTCGAATCGGGATCGCCGGTGACCCGATACCAGGTCCGCCATCCCCGGAACGGCGCCGTCCCCTCGCGCGCCACGTCGGGAGGACGGCTCACGTCAGCGAGGCGCGTCGCCGGACACCACCCAGCCGGTGTCGAGCAACGTGAGCTCGGCGTGATCCTGCGTCCCGTGCGCCGCCGCAAGCTGCGTCCCGTAGCGTTGCTGCACTGCCGGGTTCGATGTCCATGAGGCCATCGAGGGAGTGACCGTGAACGTCACCTCCGACACCGTCCTGCCGTCCCTGGCCGTCGGCGCCGTGAAGCCGTCGATCGAGGCGACATCGTAGTGCCCGGCGCAGAACCCGCCCGTGCTCGGCTGGAACACCGACTTTCCGGCGTCCGTCAGCGTATAGGTCTTCGTTTCGTTCCTGACCGACCCGATGCCGAGCGGCCCGGGGTGCTCGGCGCTCGACGACGAGGCGGCCAGCAGTCCGGCTGACGCCAGCGCGTCGAAGCGACTGGCGTCGGTCGCTGCATCGATCGACGCCGGGTAGGCTGTGAGCCCGACCGAGGGCGTCACAAACAGGCAGTGGTCCGCGAAATGCCTGTCCAACGCCGCGGTGAAATTGGCCTTGCTGGCGGTCTTCGGGCTGCTGCAGCCCGTCAGCGCCGTGATGCTCGCGACCAGAGCGAGTTCGGACCCGATTTTCATCTTCCCTCTCCGACGACGGACGCCGGACGCCGGGGTGCCGGGAGGGTCGCCCTTCCCGGCGTCGTCTCGATGACGCTCAATTGTTGCTGGAGCGGGTTCCGGTCAGCTGCAGCAGCAGCGTGAACAGGTTGATGAAGTTCAGATAGAGGGCCAATGCGTCATACACGCTGCGCTTGGCCACCTCGTCCGGACCGGCGGCATACAGGTAGTTCGTGTAGGTGAGCTTGATCCGCTGCACGTCGAAGGCCGTCAGCCCGGTGAACACCAGGACGCCGATGACGCTGACCGCGAACTGCACCGCGGCACTGTGCAGGAACAGGTTCACCACCATCGCGATGATGATGCCGATCAGCCCCATGTAGAGGAACGATCGGAACTTCGTCAGGTCGGTCCGTGTCGTGTAGCCGACGAGGCTCATGCCGGCGAAGGTCGCCGCGGTGATGAAGAACACCCGTGCGATCGACGTCTGCTCGTAGACGAAGAAGATGCTCGTCAGGCTGGCACCCATCACCGCGCAGAACACCCAGAACAGGGTCTGCGCCGCCGAGCGCGACAGCCGGTTGACGCCGAAGCTGAGCACCATGACGAAGCCGAGCGGCGCGATCATCGACACGAAGCCGAGCGGCGTCGGCCGAAGCACGTTCATCGTGTCGCCGAACTGGTTCTGCACGCTGACGGCGTGATAGAAGATGTCGCGCAGGCTGGTGTTGGCGACGCCGTAGGCGACGATCCCGGTGAGCAGCAGCCCGGAGGTCATCCAGTTGAACACGCGCAGCATGTGCGCGCGGAGCCCGGCATCGACTGTCGCCACGCCGGGCATGGGGCGTGAAGTCGTCCGGAAATCGGGTGTGAAGGCCATGAAAGGTTCCCTCTGCGCATGCGGGCGGGCCCGCCGGCCGGTTTGGCAGCCCCACAATGTCGGCGATCCGCCTGGTTCTATCAAGCACATCCGATCGGCTGACCGCCGCCTGTCTCGGATTTAAGCTGTCCGTGACGAACCCGCCGACATTGACCTTGCTCCGCCCCCATTCCAGGCTGGATGGACGATGCGGTTGTTCGTGGCCCTCGATCCGCCGTTCGCGTTGCGCGAGTCGCTGACGCGCCTGTGCGGCGGCCTGCACGGCGCCCGGTGGGTGCCGCCCGGGAACTATCACCTGACGCTTCGCTTCCTCGGCGAGACCACCAATCCGTTGGCCGAGGACGTCGACCACGCGCTCGCGGCGCTGCGCGCCAGACGGTTCGCCCTCGCACTCAGCGGCGTCGGCACCTTCGAGCGTTCGGGCCGCGTCGTCTCGCTCTGGGCTGGCATCGTGCGCGAGCCCGCCCTCGACCACCTTCGCACCAAGATCGACACGGCGCTGCAGCGCGTCGGCCTGCCGCCCGAGCGCCGCCGCTTCCAGCCGCATGTCAGCCTCGCCCGCGTGGACGCCGTCCCTCCCGAGCGCCTTGCCGCATGGGTGCAGGCGCATAATCTGCTGCGGACCGAGCCGGCCGTGATCGAGCACTTCACGCTGTTCAGTTCGCAACTCGGCAAGGACCAGGCCGTCTACACGCCGGAGGTGGAATATGCGCTCGTCTGACCCGATCGCGGTCGTGCTCGCCGTGCTCCTCGTGTCGGCGGCTGCTCCGTCCGCCCGGGCGTTGTCGCAGGTTCCCGGCCCGATCGAGATCGGCCCCTCGTGGGGCACGGTCGATCCCGCCAGCCATGCGGCTTCGCTCTACACCACCATCATCAACCGCGGCGTGCTCACCGACCGGCTCACGGGCGGCACCTGCTCCGGCTTCGGCGACGCGACCCTGGCCGTTCTCGACGCCGCCACCCAGGGCAACAGCCCCGACGAGAAGGGGGTGCTGATCCCGCCGGGAGGCACCGCGAAACTCGAACCCGCCGCCGCCCATCTCGCGCTCTCGAACGCCGACCGCGCCTCCGGGCCGGGCGCCCTGGTCAGCTGCACGCTCGATTTCGTCCATTCCGGCCAGCGGATCGTCATCTTCCGCATGGGCCAGCCCGGACCTGCCATCCAGGAGCCTTGACCGACCTCGCGTCCCTCGAGGCCGCGGTTCGCGACTGCCGGCACTGCGCCGCCCATCTTCCGCTCGGCCCACGCCCGATCCTGCACGTGAGCACCACCGCGCGCGTCCTGATCGCGAGCCAGGCGCCCGGGACCGCCGTTCACGCGAAAGGCCTGTCGTTCTGGGACGCCTCGGGAGACCGGCTACGCGACTGGCTCGGGATCGACCGGACCACCTTCTACGACGTCA
This sequence comes from uncultured Acetobacteraceae bacterium, assembly GCA_964247395.1. Lineage (GTDB taxonomy): Bacteria > Pseudomonadota > Alphaproteobacteria > Acetobacterales > Acetobacteraceae > CAXTPV01. Next base: position 8,714 of record CAXTUK010000012.1, on the reverse strand, counting down.
GCCGGATCGCCATCCTGCCGATGGGCCTCTGCTATCCGGGCCGGCTGCCGAACGGCGGCGACGCACCGCCCCGACCCGAATGCGCCCCGCTGTGGCGTGCCCGCCTGCTCGCCGCCATGCCGCAGATCCGCCTCCAGCTGCTCGTCGGCACCTACGCCCAGAACCATCTGCTCGGCCCGGGCACGATGACCGAGCGTGTCCGCGACTTCCGCCGCTACCTGCCGCACCGGTTCCCGCTGCCGCATCCGTCCTGGCGGACCGGCGAATGGGAACGTCGCAACCCATGGTTCCGCGCCGAGGTGATCCCGGCGCTCCGGTCGGTCCTGGCCGAAGCCCTGGTTGCCGCGGACGCAAGCACTCGTTGAACTTTTCGCCCGGATGCCGTAAACGCCCCCCTAACAACAGACAATGTCCAAAATTTGGAGCGGCCGGATCATGCGTCATTTCCCAGGCGATGCTCAACCTTGCGCCGGACCGGCTGCTCCCTTCCGCGCCGGTCTCGCGCTGGCCGCAACCCTCGCGCTGTCGACGGCCTGGACCGGTGTCGCCCACGCGCAATACGCGGCGCGCGCCACGCCGGTCTCCTCGGCCGATGGCTCACATCCCTTCAACTCCGCCGCCTTCGCGCGCATCCCCCAGAACCTCGCCTCGGTCGGTTATGCCGAGAAGGAGTATTTCCTCGGCGGACTGGCCAGGGCGTACGGCTACACCAACCCGTCGAGCACGACCGATGACAGCGTCGCCCCGGTCCAGACCGCTCCGGTCTCCTACGTCAACCGCATCCTGGTTCGCGCCCCGACCTCGGCGGCGAGGTTCAGCGGCAACGTCATCGTCGAGATCGCCAACGACGCGCTGATCTCCGACAACGAGACCGCCTGGCCGTACGCCAACAGCCAGTTCATCTCGAACGGCGACGCCTACATCCTGCTGACCTCGCAGCCGGCCGGACTGCAGACTCTGAAAGCCTCGAACGCGACGCGATATCGCGCGCTGAACTGGCCGACGGTCGCCGCCACCAGGAACGCCTGCAACGCAGGCCCCGAAGCCGGCATCATCTACGATCAGATCACCGAGCTCGGGAACCTCCTCAGGAGCAACGCGAGCGGCAGCCCGCTGGCCGGCTACGGCGTCAGGCACCTCTTCCTCACCGGCTACTCGGCCGGCGCCTCCATCCTGCTCACCTATGATCGCGTGTTCGCCCTCAACTCGCCGCTGTATGACGGCTACTTCGTCGCCGCCGGCGGCTTCCGCAACGCCCTGAACGGTTGCGAGGCGTCCTCGGCCTCGACCGGTCGCACGCAGCCGCCGGCGTCGAGCGTGTCGGCGGTGTTCCAGACCCAGACGGAGTCCGAACTCGACCTCGCCTATCTGTCGACCAATCCTCCGGGCAGCACGCCGATCCCGAGCAGTGCGGACAGCAACACGGCGAACAACCGTTACCGCTATTACGAGATCGCAGGGGCTTCGCACGTCAATGGCGACCTGCTGGAGCACTCGCCGCAGCGCAGCGACTTCCCGTCCATCCCGGGGGTGAACTATCTCGCGGACGTGACCCAGACCAACTTGCGGTCCGAGTGCAACGAGCCCGGCAATTCCTTCATCTCCTCCTTCCCCAACCGCTACGTCTATGACGCGATGTGGGCCAATCTCGAGCACTGGGTCACGGCCGGCACCGCCTACAGCCCGCCGGTCGAGACCTCGAGGATCGACATTCCCCTCTACATCGTGACGCAAATCCAATCCGGCGGCGTTCGCTCGCCCGCGGTGGACGACCCGCTGCAGGCCTACACGGCCGGAACGGCTCTCCCGAGCACTGCCGCGAGCGCGTTGCGGACATTCTGCGGCCTGACCGGCTACCAGGTCGCGAACGGCCAGGCGCTCAGTGCGGCGAACGTCACGGGCGACGCCGCCGCCCTGGCCACGGCGGGCTTCATGACGTCCGCCGACGCGGCCGCGATCACCGCGAACCCGTCGCTCGCCTACACCTTCCCCGACGGCACGAGCACCGTCCCGGACAACCCTCCCTAGGCCTAGGCCAGGGGATCGGGCGGGGAGCGCCGCCCGATCTCCCTCATGACCTTCCTGAAGCCCGCCTCGTCCGGGCAGCACAGGAACTCGCCCTCCACCCCGAGCGGCCAGGCCGTCAGCCCGATGTCGCCCCACACCTCGAGCAGATCCGGGCCGGCCCGCCAGACGGCGGCGCTCCGCCCCTCCTGCACCGCGAGGTCCCGCAGCCGCCAGATCGCGGAGATCCCGTCGCGCGTCACGCCCGCCGGGTCGCCGAGCCCGAGCAGCATGTCCTCGACCCGCCGGAACGCGATGCATGACCGGCCGGTCTCGCCCAGCACCACTCCGTGCGCCCCCGGCGGCGCGGCGCCGCCCAGGCTCTCGAACCGCGCGCACCCATCGCCGCTCCAGGGCAGCCAAGCCACCCGACCGGGCCGGATCAGCCGCCAGGTCGCGAACAGGAACACCATCACCAGCAGCAGGACCGACAGCCGCAACCTGCCCGGCAGCGCCGAGGCGAGAACCACCTGCCACCACGAACTGCGCTCCAGGTAGCGAAAATCAGGCGCCAGCTGCGCCAGCGCCAGCACGCATCCCGCGACCGCCACGAGCGGCAGCGCGGTGCCGGCCTCGAGCGGCTCCGACAACAGCCGCGCATGCCGGTAATAGGCGCGCCGGAACGGCAGCAGCAGCAGGGCGGCCAGGATCTCGGAACCGGCGATCCAGATCGGCTGCCCCTGCGCGAGGCAGATCACGGCGGCGAAGACCAGCAGCAGGATCGACGCGCCCCAGGCCAGCGTCACCCGCTGCGACAGCCCGATCGCGAACACCATCAGCGCCGCCCCGATCAGCGAGATGACGTATTCGCTGGCATGGCTGGCGAACATCCCGACATCGAACGAACGGGACAGGAAGCCCGGCGCCGCGCCCGGCTCCAGGACCCCGATCGCCAGCAGCAGTGCTCCGGACAGCGCCGTCAGTCCGGTCGATGCCGCGACCGAGAAATCCGCCTCGCTGGCGCGGATCACGCCCGTCCGCGCCGGACGAACCAGCCCGGCCACCGACACGCCCCGCAGGTAGAGCTCGTGCCCCGCGAACATCGTCCCCGCCAGGAACAGCGGCACGACATAGTAGTAGAGGCGGAAGACCAGGATGCTGCCCAGGATTTCCGCCCCCGGCAGGTAGGCACGCAATCCGAGCAGCATCGCCGCGTCGAACACCCCGAGCCCGCCAGGCAGATTGGCCAGCAGTCCCGCCGAGTAGGACGCGATGTAGATCGTCAGGAAGCGCGGAAACCCGAGTCCCGGGGCGTGCGGCATCAGGCTGTAGGCGATGGACGCGGTGACGCTGACGTCCGACATCGCCAGCAGCACCTGCTTGACCCCGGTCCGCGCGCCCGGCAGCACGATCTCGTGGCCGCCGATCCGCACCATCGGGAACCGACGCGACAAGGTCATGTAGGCGACCACGACGCCCCAGAACGCGAGACCCACGAGCGCCATCACCGGTCGCGGCAGATGGGTGCCGAAATACGGCACCGCCCGCGGCTCGAACAAGGCGACGGCGCCGCCGATCGCCATGCTGCCGAGGAAGAAGGTGAGCGAGCAGAACGCGATCACCCGCGCGATCTCGCCCGGGCTCAGGCCCCACGCCGCATAGAGCCGGTAGCGCACCGCCGCGCCCGACAGCGCGGAGAACCCCAGGTTGTGCGACAGCACGTAGGCGCAGAACGAGGCGAACGCGGTTCGCGGCCAGGGCAGCCTGTGTCCGGCATAGCGCGTGGCGAGGCGGTCGTAGAACGTCAGCACGAAATAGGCGCAGCAGGTGCAGCCGGCGCCGGCGATCAGCGACCGGCGCGGGATCGCGTGCACCGCATGCGCGACGTCGCGCACCCGCAGATGGCCGAACATGCGGGCCACCACGTAGACCGCGCCCACCAGCAGCACCAGCCCGAACAGGGCGGGCGCGCGTCTGAGCAGGCCCTGCAGCAGGCCTCTGGTTTTCTCGGGCGTCGGCGTCACGCGCCCTGCCTGAGCAGCGCCCCGTCGATCAGCGCCGCCGTCCGGTCCAGCCCGTAGACCGAGGCGAAGATCCCGAACCGGGGCCCCTCGGTCTGCCCGAGCAGCACCTCGTAGAGACACCCGAACCACGCCCGCAGCGGCGCGATCGCATGCCGCTTGCCGACCGCGAACACCTCGTTCTGCACATCGTCGGGCGAGGCGTCCGCCGGCAGCGCCCGCATCATCCCGGCCAGGTCGGCGAGCGCCTCCCGCTCGACGGCGCTCGGCGCCCGGTAGGTCTTCGCCGGCCGCACGAAATCCCGGTAGTAGGCGACCGCATGCTCGGCCAGCCGCGCCAGGAACGGGTTGGCCGCCGGCGAACTCCCGGGCCGGTAGCGCTCGATGAAGCCCCACAGCACGTCCGCGGTCTCGGCGTTGGCGACCGAGGCGAGGTTCAGCAGCATCCCGAACCCGAGCGGGCTCGAGATGTCCGGCGGCACCGCGCCGCCGGCGATGAACCAGACCGGGTTCGCGTGCAGCTCGGCCGGCGTCGCCTCGCGCGCCCGCTCGAGATTGCCGACATATTCGTCGACGGCGCGCGGGATGACGTCGAAATGCAGCCGCTTGGCCCGTTGCGGCTGGTTGAACATGTATTGCGCCAGGCTTTCGGCCGGCGCGAAGCGCAGCCAGTCCTCGACCGAGATCCCGTTGCCCTTCGACTTGCTGATCTTCTCTCCCGCCTCGTCGAGGAACATCTCGGTGGTCATGCCGACCGGCGGCGTACCGCCCAGGATCCGCACCACGCGCCCCGACAGCCGGACGCTGTCGATCAGGTCCTTGCCCGACATCTCGTAGTCGACGCCGAGCGCGTGCCAGCGGAGCGCCCAGTCGGCCTTCCACTGCATCTTGGCGCGCCCGCCATACACCGACGTCTCGAAGTTCCGTCCGTCGGGGTCCCGCCACACCACCGTCCCGGCGTCCGGGTCGACCCGCTCGATCGGGACCTGCATCACCATGCCGGTCCCGGGATGGACCGGCAGCACCGGCGAGTAGGTCGCTCGCCGCTCCGGCCCGAGCGTCGGGGCGATGGTGGCCACGATCGCGTCATGTTCCTCGAGCACCCGTCGGAGCGACGCATCGAAGCGTCCGGACTGGTAGGCGTCGCTTGCCGACACGAACTCGTACTCGAACCCGAACCCGTCGAGGAACGCACGCAGGCGCGCGTTGTTGTGGGCGCCGAAACTCTCGTGGGTGCCGAACGGATCGGGGATGCGCGACAGCGGCCGACCCAGGAAGTTCGCCAGCATGTCGCGGTTCGGCACGTTGCCGGGCACCTTGCGCAGTCCGTCCATGTCGTCGCTGAACGAGATCAGCCGCGTCGGCCTGCCGGTCAGGACGCCGTAGGCCAGCCGCACCCATTCGGTCCGGGCGACCTCGCCGAACGTGCCGATGTGCGGCAGACCGGAAGGACCGTAGCCGGTCTCGAACAGCACCGGCCGGTCGTGCCCTTCGGTGCGGGACGCGAGCCGGGCCGCTTCCTCGAAGGGCCACGCCTTCGGAAGATCGGTCATCGGATGTTCGGCCATCGCCGGAACCTAGGCGACAGCCGCCCTGGCGTCGAGTGACCGCCCGGTCGCGCTGGAGAGCGGGGCGCACCGGACTTGAAATTCCTGCGCTCATCGGGATGGGACTTCGCCACGCAACTCGCCCGGGCAACGCCCGTCGCGCTCTGCGAAATGCGACGGCCCACGGTCGTGGCCGGCCGGTCGAACTTGAAATTCCTGGTGCAATCAAGAGAGGCATTCTGTCCGCTCCGACGGTCGATGCCGTGCTGGCGTGGTCGATGGCCGGTCATGCAGGCAGGATGCTGTCGTCTTCACGCGAGAGGCGACGCGAATTGAGTGGAACGCCGGGCAAGCATCTCGATCCCGTCACGCTGACGGGGCGGCACGTCGAACTGGTTCCCCTGTCGAGGACCCATCATGACGGTCTCCGGCAGGCCGTTCGCGACGGGGAACTCTGGCGTTTGTGGTTCACCAGCGTTCCCGGCCCGGACGGGATGAGGGACGAGATCGACCGCCGCCTCGACCTGCAGGCACGCGGCACGATGCTGCCCTTCACCGTCCTCGATGGCCCGAACGGCCGCATCGTCGGCATGACCAGCTTCATGAACATCGACATCGCGGGTCCGCGCGTGGAGATCGGCTCCACGTGGCATGCCGCCTCCGTCCAGAGAACCGGCCTGAACACGCAGGCCAAGCTGCTGCTGCTGACGCACGCCTTCGAGACGCTGGGCTGTCTCGCGGTCGAATTCAGGACCCACGTCCTCAATCACCAGAGCCGCCGCGCGATCGAGAGGCTCGGCGCCAGGCTCGACGGCGTGCTCCGCTGCCACCAGCGGGCAAAGGACGGAACGATCCGCGACAGCTGCGTCTACAGCATCATACCTTCCGAATGGCCGGCGGTGCGTTCGCACCTGACATGGCAGCTCGAACGGCCCCGATGAGCGGCAGGTCCAAATGTCCGAGCTCAGGTGCCCCCTGAAACGTCCTCGGCTGCGCTGAACCGACGCTGCGCGTCAGCCTCGGCGGCCGCCGCTAACAAAGCCGGCCAATCGTCGGGCGGGTTGCCGCTGGCAAGCATGCGCCCGAACACGACGTATGGATCGGTCCGCGCCCCGGCGTTGCGCAGCGTGTCGCGGTCGTTGACCCAGGCGTACACGATCACCATCGCCTGCGAGTCGGCCCGGAAGAACAGCCGGAACCGGTTGCCGGCGAACTTGGCCCGGAACCAATGCCGGTGCTCCGGCCCGAGCGTGTTGCCCTGTCGGAACTTCGGCGCCAACGGATCGCGCGGAATGCGGTCCTGGATCAACGCGCGGATTGCCGCCAACAGCCGCGTGTCGGCGTGGCCCCGCCAGCCTTCAGGGTCCGATCGCTTGGCTCGCTCCACGGCCGACAGCAAGCGCACCACCTGATCGAGAAAGATCGGATGGGCATGGAGCGTCCAGCCGTGCCGTTCCGGCATCGACTACAGCGCCACCTCGCCCTCGATCGGCACGTCAGTGTCCACTTCGTTCAGCTCGCCCGTCAGTGCCTCCATACGGCTCGCCAGGGCCGGCGTGAGCGGCAGCACGGCACTTGCCGGCCGGCCGGCAATGTCGGCTGCCAACAGGGCAAGAAAGGGTGCCAGCGCCGGGTCAGAGGTATCGTCCTCCGGCAAGGCATGGACGGTGACCGTATGCCCCTCCACCCGGAAGGCAATGCGACCGCCATATCCCACCCCAAGCGCCTGACGAACGGCCCTGGGTACCGTCGTCTGCCCCTTGGCGGTGATGGTGCAAAACTCCTCGACGACCGGCATGGCTAACATCTCAACGGCTCAACATTCCAAAATAATGCGTATTCCTTGCCCTGTCAGCCGCCTTCTGTTCGATCTGCCGGAGGCATGGTCGAAGGCGTCGGACGCTTTCCGTCCCGACGCTCTCCGGCGGGCACGGCGCAGGAACGATCAGGGGTGCTTTAAGGCGCGCTTCGGAGTCACCAACGCGCGAAGGATGGAACAATCCGAGACATCTGCGTCTACAGCGTCACTGCCTCCGAATGGCCGGCGGTCCGTCCGCACCTGACGTGGCAGCTCGAACGGCCCCGATCAGCGGCAGGTGCAGGAACTGGTTGAAGCGGCTCCGCCGATAGTCGGAGAACGCCTCGCCATCCGCGAAGCCGTGCTTGCGATAGAGGGCGAGAGCAGGTTCGAAGGCCGGCCCGCTGCCGGTCTCCAGGCTGAGCCGTCGCAGGCCGCGGGTTCTCGCCTCGGCGATCATGTGGGCGAGCAGGAGGCCGGCGACGCCCTGCCGGAGGTGGTCAGGATGCGTGCGCATGGATTTCAGCTCGCCGACGCGGTCGGGCAGCTCCTTGAGCGCCCCGACGCCCGCGACGTCGCTACCGCGCCGCACGGTCCAGACGGTCACCCCGGGTGCCCGCAGTCCCGACAGATCGAGGGCGAAGACATGGCCGGGCGGGGAGTTGGCGTGCATGCAGGCGAGATGAAGTGCCAGCAACGCGCGGGTCGCCTCGCTCGAGAGGTCGTCCTGATGGATCTCGAATGTGATCACGTGCGAGCCGGCGCCAACCAGGTGTTCGTGGCATACCACGCCGTCGCCGCGAGCTCCGAATGCGGCCCGGCTAGAAACGCTCGTCGCCAGGGTCGGGCGCCTGGTCCGGCGCACGCCCAAGCAGGACGTGCAGTTCCTCGGACTGCATTGCCGGCACGCCTGCGAAAGAAGTCGGCTGCGGTTTCCACAGCCCCCACCCTACTGCTGTGATACAGCTGTTCCGCTCGCCATGAAGGAGTGGCCCCATGGGCGCCACCACTGATCTCGACCAGCTCAATATTCGCGAACAAATCGTCCGTATCGATCGCACGATAGCCGAGACGCAGAAGTTCCAGGCCGAAGTGCAGAAGATGCACCGTGATCGCTTCCTGGCGCCTTTCGTCGTCGTCTTCGCCGGGCTCGCAGGCCTCGGTGCGACGGTCGGGCCGGTGCTGGTCCGCGCGATCTGGGCAGGTCATTGATGACCCTTCTCCCGAACCGCTGCTGAGGCCGGCAGATCGCGCAGCCTCAGTCCTTCCGCCGACTTGATATGAGAGCGGGTCCGGGGGCGCCCGCCCCCACGGGGTGCGGGGCAGCGCCCCGCCGCTTTCTCC
>CAXTUK010000011.1:0-21890 GCA_964247395.1 uncultured Acetobacteraceae bacterium | reverse complement strand
GGCGCGCACCATGTCGCGTATGGTGACGGGCGGGAACTCGGTTCCGTAGGGTTGGCCGGTGTCCGGGCGCAGGGTTGCCGGGCCGGTCGAGCCCATGCAGCCGCCGAGCACGTTGGCGCAGATGACGAAATAGCGATCGGTGTCGATCGGGCGACCGGGCCCGACCAGCGCGCTCCACCAGCCGGGCTTGCCGGTGACCGGATGGGGCTCGGCCACATACTGGTCGCCGGTCAGCGCGTGGCACACCAGGATGGCGTTCGCCCGATCGGCATCCAGCACGCCGTAGGTGCGATAGGCGATGTCGAGCGGCGCCAGATGCGCGCCGCACTCCAGGTCGATCCCGGCCTCGAGGTGAAGACGACGATGATCGATGCCGTCCGCATCCCGCTCACCGGCTGGACCTGCTGAGGCCAAATCTGCTGGGGGCTGGTCCAAGGCTGCTCCGGCGACGTCCTGTGGGGGTCTACCCAGGCCTGCCCCGGATGGAAAGCGCAAGTCGGGCGCGGCGTCTCAATCTTAAGTCAATACAGTATCGTTACGATAATGTAAGCGCATCACCATGCTTCATGGCGGGTCGGCTCAGCGCGGTGAATACGCCCAGGCTTCCGACATCGCGGCGATTCGCGGTTCGGGCCTGTTCGACCCGATCTTCTATGCCGCCTGCAACCCCGATCTGGCCGATCTGGGCGACAGGGCGATCGCACATTACTGCCTCCAGGGGTGGCGGGAGAACCGCAAGCCGAACTTCTATTTCGATCCTGCCTGGTATCTGTCGCAGAACGAGGACGTGCGCGAGGCGGGGATCGATCCCCTGCTCCACTATCATCTGCGTGGCGAGGCGGAGGGGCGGCGACCATGCACGCTGTTCGACCCGGCCTGGTACGGGACCGCGCACGACCTGCCCGACGACGCCGGCCGGCTCGCGCACTTCCTGGCGCATCGCCGGTCGGGACGCGCGCGCGCGATCGCCGAGTTCGACGCAGAGTTCTACCTGCGCACCTATCCCGACATCGCCAAGGCCGGCATCGATCCGTTCGAACATTATATCGTGCAGGGATTTCGCGAGGCGCGACGCCCGTTCGAGGGTTTCGATCCGCAATTCTACCGGCATCGCTACCTGCGCGGAATGCCGGAAGCCAACCCGCTGCTGCACTTCATTGCTCACCGGGGCGAGCGCGGCCTGCATCCGAGCCTGCCGATCGGCGAGACCACGATCGCGCGCGAGGTCAGGCGCAACACCGGTCCCGCTGACGCATTCGAGGTGCGCACGCCGGTGCCGCGGACGGCGGCCAGACGGGCGCGCGTGCTCGCCTACTATCTCCCGCAATTCCACGCCATCGCCGAGAACGACGCCTGGTGGGGCGAAGGCTTCACCGAATGGACCAATGTCGCGCGCGCTTTGCCCCGCTTCGCCGGCCACTACCAGCCCCGGGTGCCGCGCGATCTCGGCCACTACCGGCTCGACGCGGCGGGCGCCGCGGACACGCTCGCCAGGCAGATCGAGTTGGCCAGGGGTGCGGCGATCGAAGGTTTCATCTTCTACTTCTACTGGTTCAATGGGCGGCGGCTGCTCGACGGGCCGCTCGAGACGCTGCTCGCGGACCGTTCGCTCGACTTCCCGTTCTGCCTGATGTGGACCAACGAGAACTGGACGCGCCGCTGGGACGGCTCGGCCGAGGAAATCCTGATCGGCCAGGACTACGCGACCGACGACGAAGCGGCGCTGCTCGCGTCTTTCGCGCGCCACTTCGCCGATCCTCGCTACATCCGGATCGACGGACGTCCGCTGCTGATGGTCTATCGGCCGGCCCTGATCCCGGATGTGGCGCGCGCGGTGGCGCGGTGGCGGCACGCGCTGGCGGCAGACGAACCGATCCTGGTGATGTCGCAGAGCTTCGGCGACCTCGACCCCCGCCCGTTCGGTTTCGACGGCGCGATCGAGTTCCCGCCGCACAAGATCTGCGAGGACCTGCCCGTCATCAACGCCCAGCTCGACATCCTCGACAACGACTTCCACGCCCAGGTCTTCGACTATGCCGACGTCGTTCGCTCCTCGCTCGCGGCACAAGAGCCCGGCTACCCGCTGATCAGGACCGCCGTGCCGTCATGGGACAACGACGCGAGGCGCCAGGGCGGCGGTCTGCTGCTGCACGGGTCGACACCGGCGCTGTATCAGGACTGGCTCGAACGATTGGTGCTGCGCGCGTCGGACCATCCGTTCCTGGGCGAGCCGCTGGTCTGCATCAATGCGTGGAACGAGTGGGCGGAAGGCGCCTATCTCGAGCCGGATCTGCATTTCGGCTCCGCCTACCTGAACGCGACCGGACGCGCGATCACCGGCGCCGCGCAGGCCGAACGGTTGCTGCTGGTGGGCCATGACGGGCTGCTGCATGGCGCCCAGATGCTGCTGCTGCATCTGGCGCGACGCCTGGTGGAGCGGCACGGCATCGCGATCGAGCTGCTTCTGCTCGGTCCGGGTCCGCTGGAGGCCGAGTTCGCGGCACTCGGGCCGACACGGACGCTCGCTCCCGATCATCCCGAACTCGCGACCCACCTGCGCGACCTCAAGCGTCGCGGGGTGACCGCGGCGGTGGTCAATTCGCTCGCCTCGAGCGCGGCGTGCTCGCTGCTGCAGGACCAGGGAACGCCGTGCGTGCTCCTGGTGCACGAGATGCCGGGGCTGCTGCGGGAGAAGGACCTGCTCGCGTGGGCGAATGCGGCGCTCGCGAGCGCGCGCGCGGTGGTGGTCGCCGCTTCCGAGATCGCCGTCTCGCTCGCGACCGTGAGCAACCTTGCTCCGGGACGCGCCCTGGTCCTGCCGCAGGGGCGCTACCGGAGTGTCGGCTTCTGCCGCACCCGCCGCGCAGCACTTCGCGAGAGGTTGGGGATCGGCGCCGACGATCTCGTCATCCTCGGGCTCGGCTACGCCGACACCCGCAAGGGCTTCGACCTGTTCGTGCAGCTGTGGCGCATGGCCTCGGTGCGCAAGCGCCGCGTCCGGACGGGAGCGCCGGCGGTGCATTTCGTCTGGGCGGGCGGCATGGATCTCGGTCTGCGGCACTACCTGGCAGCCGAGATCGAGACCGCGATCGCGGCCGGCAGTTTCCACCTGCCGGGGTTCGTGGACGATCCGGCGGAGATGATGATGCTCGCCGACTGTCACGCGCTGACCTCACGAGAAGATCCCTATCCGAGCGTGGTGCTGGAGGCGATCGCGTCGGGGCTCGAGACGGTCGCCTTCGATGGAACCGGCGGCATTCCGGCCTTGCTGAAGCGAGAGGCTGCCGGGCATGTCATCGCCAGGGGCGATCTCGCCGGGTTCGCCGAGGCACTGCTGGCGTCGGCACGCGCGAGCATGGCGCCGAACGCGCGCGAAGGTCGGATCGCCCGGTCGCCCCGGTTCTGCTTCGACGAGTATGCGAGACGGTTGCTGCACGTTGCCCGACCGGACATCCTCGACATTTCGGTCGTGATCCTGAGCTTCGATTACGCCGCGTACATGGTCGAGCGGATGGACAGCGTGCTGGCGCAGACGCATCCGGTCCGCGAGGTCATCGTTCTCGACGACGCCTCGACGGACGCGAGCGTGGAACGAGCCAGGAGCACCGCCGCGGCCAGGCGCCGGCAGGTCGAGGTGATCGTCTCGGCGGTCAACAGCGGCAATCCCTTCGCGCAATGGCGGGAGGCGGCGCGCCGAGCGGGCGGCGAATGGCTCTGGATCGCCGAGGCCGACGATGCCGCCGAACCGCGTTTGCTGCAGGCGCTGGCCGAGCGCCTGGCGTGCGTGCCAAATGCGGTCCTCGGTTTCACCGACAGTCGCGTCGTCGACCAGAGCGGCAAGCCGACCGCCTCGAGCTACCAGGCCTACTACCGGCAATCCGACTGCGCGGAGTTGTGCCGCGACGGCGTGCACGACGGACCGGACTTCCTTCGCACCTGTCTCGCCGAACGCAATCTGATCCTCAATGCGAGCGCCGTCCTGTTCCGACGGTCCGCGCTGCTGGCGGCCCTGGAGCGGTGCGGCGGCGAACTGGACTCGTTGCGGGCTGCGGGGGATTGGCGAATCTACGCCGAAATGCTGAGTGAGCCGGGGAGCAAGCTGGTCTATGTGGCGTCGCCCCTGAACGTTCATCGCCGACATTCCGCCAGCGTGACGCACCGGCTCGCCCAACGGCGCCATCTTGTCGAGGTGAGCCAGGTGCATGCCGCGATCGGCAGACTCGGCAGGATCGACGAGCGTGATCGCGCCCGCCAGCGCGCCTACAGGGCCAAGCTGCGGGCACAGTTCGGCCTGCGTTTCGCAACCCGATGAGTCGAGCGGCTCAAGTTTTGTTGTTCTCTGGCCCAGCGCCGACGTCTTCAACCCCACAGGCGGAACATTCAACTCCAGAGGCGAAGAAGATGAGTTTCGTCTTGCCGGTCAGCACGCAACGACTCCGATCCGACGTCCCGGCCGTCTCGACAGGTGCGCCGCGTTACTTCGCCCGCTTGGCGGCCGAGCCGTCGACATGCCGCGACGCGTTCCGCCTCCGCTACGAAAGCTATCTCGACCAGGGTCACATCGAGCCGAACGACCTTGGATTGTTCGCGGACCGTTACGACGTCCTGCCGAACAGCCGAACGGTCGTGATCTACGACGGAGCCGGCGCGGTCGGCTCGGTTCGCGTCTGCCTCCTCGGAGGCCCGGATCTGACGTCGCCGGCCAGCGAGGCGTTCCCGCGCGAGCTGGCCTCGTTGCTGGACAGACGTCGACCCGGAACGTTCGCGGCCGAGATCACCCGCCTGGTCCGCAGCCCGGCCGCCGCCAGCGACCAGGCGCTGGTGTTCCTGCTCTATCGGCTCGCCAACTATATCGGCTTCGTCGAGGGCGTCAGCCTGTTGCTGGCGTCCGTTCGCCGAAACCATGCGGTGTTCTATCGACGGCTCGGTTTCGAGATTGCCTCCGGACCGCGTCCCTACCCCGGGCTGACATGTCCGATGCAGCTGATGAGCTGCGATCGCGCGGCCTATGAACGGAGCTTCGTCCGTTTCCCTCTCATCGACCCGTTCGCGCCGGGCGCGGGTCCGCTGGGCGGCCTGGTGCGCGGAGAGACGGTGCCGGTCTCGCTGCTGCCGAAGGCTGACCAGGCGCTCGCCTGCTGACGCGAAGGCAAGCTCGTCACCCGCCTCCAAGCTCCTCGCGCTCGGCGTCGCTGAAGACCCGTCCACGGGTCAGGAAGCGGACTCCCTCGGGCGCTTCAAGCGAGAAGCCGGATCCGCGGCCGGGCACCAGGTCGATGATGAGCTGGGTGTGCGACCAGACCGCGTGCTGGGCTGCGCCGATATAGACAGCCGAGCCGGCCACCTCGCCCAGGAGCACGTCCTGGGCGCCGGTCCGAAACTCGCCGGCGGGGTAGCACATCGGGGAGCTGCCGTCGCAGCAGCCCCCCGACTGGTGGAACATCAGCGCGCCATGGGTCTGGCGGAGCTTGGCGATCATCCGCTCGGCCGCGTCCGTCGCCACGACGCGATCGACCATCAGAAGAAACCCAGGGCCTTGGCGCTGTAGCTGACCAGCAGGTTCTTGGTCTGCTGGTAGTGGTCGAGCATCATCCTGTGGTTCTCGCGCCCGATGCCGGAGGCCTTGTAGCCGCCGAACGCCGCGTGCGCGGGGTAGAGGTGATAGCAGTTCGTCCAGACCCTTCCTGCCTGGATCGCGCGCCCGAACCTGTAGGCGCGGTTTCCGTCGCGCGACCAGACCCCGGCGCCGAGGCCGTAGAGCGTGTCGTTGGCGATCGAGAGCGCCTCCGCGTCGTCCTTGAATCGAGTGACCGACAGCACCGGTCCAAAAATCTCTTCCTGGAACACCCGCATCCGGTTGTGCCCTTCGAGCACCGTCGGCTGGACGTAGAACCCGTCCTTGCAATCCTCGCTGACCTGGTGACGACCTCCGCCGATGAGCGTCCTGGCTCCTTCCTGCTTGCCGATGTCGAGATAGGACAGGATCTTCTCGAGCTGGTCGTTGGACGCCTGGGCGCCGACCATGGTGTCGGCGTCCAGCGGATTGCCGAGCTTGATGCGGCCTACGCGCGCGATCGCCCGCTCCATGAAACGGTCGTAGATGCTCTCGTGCACCAGCGCGCGAGACGGGCAGGTGCAGACCTCGCCCTGGTTGAGCGCGAACATCGTGAAGCCCTCGAGCGCCTTGTCGAGGAAATCGTCGTCCTCGGCCATCACGTCGGCGAAGAAGATGTTGGGCGACTTGCCGCCGAGCTCGAGCGTCACGGGGATGATGTTCTCGGACGCGTATTGCATGATCAGGCGGCCGGTCGTCGTCTCGCCTGTGAAGGCGACCTTGGCGACGCGCTTGCTTTGTGCGAGCGGCTTGCCCGCCTCGACGCCGAAGCCGTTGACGATGTTCAGCACGCCTGGCGGCAGCAGGTCGGCGATCATCTCGGCGAAGACCATGACCGACATCGGCGTCTGCTCGGCCGGCTTGAGCACCACGCAATTGCCGGCCGCGAGCGCCGGCGCCAGCTTCCAGACCGCCATCAGCAGCGGGAAGTTCCAGGGAATGATCTGCGCGACCACGCCGAGCGGCTCGTGGAAATGATAGGCGACGGTGTCGTGATCGATCTCGGAGATGCCGCCCTCCTGGGCGCGAAGGCAGCCGGCGAAATAGCGGAAATGGTCGACCGCGAGCGGCAGGTCGGCCGCCATCGTCTCTCGGATCGGCTTGCCGTTGTCGATCGTCTCGACCAGCGCCAGCGTGTCGAGCCGGCTTTCCATCCGGTCGGCGATGCGCAGCAGGGTGAGCGACCGCTCCATCGGCGAGGTGCGACCCCAGGCTTCGCGCGCCTTGTGGGCGGCATCGAGCGCCAATTCGATGTCCTCGGCGGTCGAGCGCGCGACCGTGCAGACGACGCGTCCGTCGACAGGCGAGATATTGTCGAACGTCTGACCGCGCGCGGCGGGGACCCAGGCGCCGCCGATGAAGTTGTCGTAATGCGGCCGCACCGCAATCTGCTTGGCGACGTCCGCCAGTGCCTTCTCGACCATTCAATGCCTCCCATCCGTGCGGCTTCTGCCGCTTGTTCCATGACCTTGCTCCTCCGATGGACGACCGGTCCAGCGTCTTGCGCGCACGATCGGATGACTGACACGCTTCATGGTACGGGGGTGAGACGGCTATGATCTCGCCGACGGGACAACGACGGAGCTCGACCTGATGCCAGCCGGCTTGCAGACCGCGGCACGAAGACTGGCCTCGCCGCAGATGCTGGCGCGATGCCAGAGCCG
Organism: uncultured Acetobacteraceae bacterium; assembly: GCA_964247395.1. Lineage (GTDB taxonomy): Bacteria > Pseudomonadota > Alphaproteobacteria > Acetobacterales > Acetobacteraceae > CAXTPV01. The sequence continues at coordinate 14,612 of CAXTUK010000011.1, read as the reverse complement.
GATGACCGAGTTCAGCGGTCTGGTGCTCGGCATCGCCGGCGTGTCGCTCGCGCTGGCGCTGGCGACCTACTCGCCGGCCGATCCGTCCTACGACACGGCGACCATCGGTCCGGTGCGAAACATCGCCGGCCATCCTGGTGCGGACGTCTCGGATCTGCTGTTCCAATGGTTCGGAGCGGCCGGGGCCTTGCCGGCCGCCTGCCTGCTTGCGTGGGCCTACAGGATCGCGTCGCACCGTGGTCTCGGCTCGGTCACGGTCAGGTTGGGCGCATTGTTCGCGGCCTTGCCTGCCTCGGCCGCGGTGCTGGGCGCGTTGCCGCGCCTGCTCGGATCGGCCGGCAACAGCTTCTGGTCCGCATGGCCGAGCAGTGCAGGCGTGGGCGGAGCCACGGGTGACACGATCGCCGGCAATGCCCTCGCGGCGGGACGCGGATTGCTCGGTCCGCTCGGCGGCATCCTGGTCTGGCTCGCCTCTTGTCTGCTCGCCGTGATCCTCGTCCTTCTCGCGCTCGGTCTGTCTGGGCAGGAGCGGCGGTCCGGCATCCGGCTGTCATCCAGGGCAGTCGGAGCGCCAGGACGGCTGGCGGGCGCGCTGGCGAAGCGGTCGGCCGTCGAGGAGCGAACCCGACCGGTGTCGGACGTTCCGCCGGCCGCCAGGCCGGACCACCGGTCGGTGATCGAGTTCGGCTCCGGCCCGTCGGCCACCGACGACGTTCGCGCCAGTGCCCACGCCCTTCTCACACGCGGCAATCGCATCCAGCCGCAACACGAACGGCGCAAATCGTCGTCGCGACCTCAGGCGGCGCGCGAGCCGTCATTTCCTTTCCCGGCGGATACCGTGCCGATGGAGGACACTCGGAAGGAGGCGCTGGCGAGCTCGGAGCGCCCGGCTGATCCGATCGCCTTGCCGGCACCCGCACACGATGTTGCGTTGGCTTCCCCTGACCACGCATCGGTCGACCCGCGTCCAACTCGCTTCGGCGCGCTCTCGCCCGTCCGTCGGCTGCTGGCACGAGTGCCCGACGGCTCCCAGCCGCCGCGGCAGGAGCGTAACAGGCCACCGCCGACCGCCGCGCACGCGCCAGATCCGGTCGGCTGGCAACTGCCGCCTGTCTCACTGCTGCGCGCGCCGGCCGCCCATGGCGCGTTCGGGCCGTCGCAGCAGGTTCTGGACGCCAACGCGCGGCTGCTCGAGACCGTGCTGTCCGACTACGGCGTCCAGGGTGTCATTCGAGACATCCGGACCGGACCGGTGGTCAGTCTCTACGAGCTCGAGCCGGCGCCTGGGATCAGGAGCGCCCGGGTGATCGGATTGGCCGATGACGTCGCGCGATCGCTGTCGGTGACGGCCGTCCGCATCGCGACCGTCCCGGGCCGGAACGTGATCGGCATCGAAATCCCCAATCCCAAGCGGGAAACAGTCCTGTTGTCGGAACTGCTCGGGTCGGGCGAGTTCGCGACGCATCCGGCCAGGCTGGTGCTGGCGCTCGGCAAGGATATCGGCGGCAACCCGATTCTCGCCGATCTGGCCCGGATGCCGCACCTTCTGATCGCGGGCACCACCGGATCGGGCAAGTCCGTCGGCGTCAACGCGATGATCGCCTCCCTCCTCTACCGGCTCAGCCCGGACGAGTGCCGGCTCATCCTGATCGACCCGAAGATGCTGGAGCTGTCGGTCTATGACGGCATCCCGCACCTGATGGCGCCCGTGGTCACCGAACCGCGCAAGGCGGTGACCGCGCTGAAATGGACCGTCCGCGAAATGGAGCGGCGATACCGCGCGATGAGCCAGCTGGGAGTTCGCAACATCGCCGGCTATAACGAGAAGGCGGCCGAGGTCCGGGCCCGCGGCGAGACGCTCGCCCGGCGGGTCCAGACCGGGTTCGACAGCGAGACCGGCAAGCCGACTTTCGAGGAGCAGAAGCTCGACCTCCGCCAGCTCCCGTTCCTGGTGGTCGTCATCGACGAGATGGCCGACCTGATGATGGTCGCCGGCAAGGAGATCGAGACCGCGGTTCAGCGGCTGGCGCAGATGGCCCGTGCGGCCGGCATCCACGTGGTGATGGCGACGCAGCGTCCGTCGGTCGACGTCATCACCGGAACGATCAAGGCCAACTTTCCGACCCGGATCAGTTTCCAGGTGATCAGCAAGTTCGACAGCCGGACCATCCTTGGGGAACAAGGGGCGGAGCAGCTGCTCGGACAGGGCGACATGCTCTACATGCAGGGTGGTGGCAGGATCACGCGCGTCCACGGCCCGTTCGTCGAGGACGCCGAGGTCGAGCAGATCGTCGCCTATCTGAAAGACCAGGGCGCGCCCGATTACGTCGACGACGTCACCGACGAGGACGAGGATGGCGGCTCCTCGACCGGCGGTGGATCGAGCCAGGGCAATCTGCTCGACGAGACGAGCCTGTTCGACCAGGCGGTGGCGATCGTGGCTCGCGAGGGAAAGGCCAGCACGAGCTTCATCCAGCGGCATCTGAACATCGGCTACAATCGGGCCGCGAAGCTCATCGAACAGATGGAGAAGGAGGGCATGGTCGGCCCGGCCAACCATGTCGGCAAGCGCGAAATCCTCCTGCGGCGAACCCAGGAGGAGGACTGAACCGCCGGACGATGTTCGTCCACAGGATCGACGGGCTGCTGGCCGAATATGGGGCAGGGCTGGTAGGCGTCGTGGTCGCGCTCGAGGCCATGGGGCTGCCGCTGCCCGGTGAGAGCATGATCATCGGCGGCGCCCTCTATGGCGCGGCCACCCACAGGATTTCGCTCGGATGGTTGCTGTTCGCGGCGATCGTCGGCGCGATCACAGGCGACAACGCAGGCTACGTGATCGGCCGCGGTCTCGGCTTCCGGCTGCTCGCCGCCTATGGACGGCGCGTCGGCTTGTCCGAGGACCGGCTGATCCTCGGCCGGTATCTCTTCCGCCGCTTCGGAGGCGGCGTCGTGTTCGTCGCCCGGTTCGTTGCGATCCTGCGGACCTTCGCAGCACTTCTGGCTGGCGCAAACCGGATGCAGTGGTCCCGTTTCCTGTTCTGGAACGCCCTCGGTGGAACGTGCTGGGCCGGCGGGTATGGGCTCACGGCCTATTACATTGGGACCGAAATCAGGAAGGTTCAGGGCTCCGTTGCCGTGGCGCTCGGGACGGCGGTCGGCGTGCTCTTCGCTCTCATCATCGTTTATCTCAGGCGGAACGAGCACCGGCTCATCGAGCAGGCGCGTTCCGAAGCCCGCGCCCAGGGCGCATAGGCGACTTCAGCCCGACCGCGCCTCGGATCGGAACTGCATGTATGATTTCTAACATTGCGTTCGATTCCCGACTGGTGCAATGGTTCCGCAACACCGTTTCCTATCTGCGATTGCTGGACTGCGAGAGACAAGCCATGAAAATGACGACCGGGCGCCCAGGGCGGCCACGTGAGTTCGATATCGACGATGCCACACGCGACGCAATGGAGGTGTTCTGGCAACACGGTTTCCATGCAACATCGTTGCCTGACCTGATCGAAGGCATGGGCCTGACGCGCGGCAGCATCTACAAGGCCTACGAAGACAAGCGTTCGATCTACCTGGCTGCCCTCGACATGTTCATCGAGATGCGTTTGGAAAGACTCGAGAAGGCGTTGTCGAAGACCGACAAGCGCGCTGCAATCCGAGAGGTCTTGCGGAGCGCAGCCAAGCAGACGGCGGCGGAGGCGGGGCGAAAGGGCAGTTTCAGCACGGCCGCGACGATCGAGATGATTCCAATCGACGCAGACGTCGAAGAGCGCCTTTCGGACTTCTACGGCGTTGTGGAAGCGCAACTCGAAGCCGCGATCGACGCAGGCAAGCGGGACGGCAGCATCGGGTCGTCCGTTCCGAGCCCCCACATAGCGCGTCTGATCGTGTGCACCCTGGAGGGGTTGTCAGTGCTGGGAAAGCTTGGTCCGGCCGAACGTAGCAATCAGAGGATCGCCAACATCATCATGGACCTGCTGGATTGACCAGATGGTGGAGCCGAGGGGAATCGAACCCCTGACCTCCTGAATGCCATTCAGGCGCTCTCCCAACTGAGCTACGGCCCCGACCGGCGGTGCCTATAGACCGGGGCCGGCGCGGGGACAAGCGCCTCGGGATCTCAGCCGAGTACCACTGAAAGCCGCCTCAATTCGGCCAGCAACGCGAGCAGGGGCAAGCCGAGGATGGCGCTCTGCTCACCTTCGATGGCGTCGAACAGGAGCTGGCCGGGTCCTTCGACGCGGCAAGCACCGACGCAGGACAGGAGCGCCGGCCCCTCGGATTCGACATATAGGTCGAGGAGCGCGTCGGAGGCGTTCCGCATCGTCAGAACAGGTTCGGCCGAATGCCCCCAGATCAGGCGGTGATCCTGGACCAGGACGATCGCTGTATGCAGGACAAGTCGGCTGCCGCGCAGTCGTTCCAATTGCTGTCGCGCCTCGACGAGTGTGGCCGGCTTGTCGAACCACGATGAGCCGACCGCCAAGACCTGGTCGGCGCCGATCACGAGCGCGCCGTGTCGTCGGCCCGCAATCGCGCGCGCCTTCCGTTCCGCGAGATCGAACGCCAATTCGGCTGCATCCGCGCCATCCATCGTCGCCCGATCCTTGACGGCTCGTTCATCGATGTCGGCTGGAACCACGTCGAAGGACAAGCCGGCCGATGCCAGGACGCCACGTCGAGCGATCGAGGCGCTGGCGAGCACCAAAGGCGGATTCGCCCGCTGCCAGCCGGCCTGCGTCAGGACAACCGGCCTTCGGGCCTGTCGGCCGACCGAGCATGCCGATCATGCCAGGCCTGCATCAGCTGCAGCACTGTTGCGGATGTTTCCTCGATCGAGCGTCTTGTGACGTCGATGACGGGCCACCCGCGGCGCGTGCACAAACGTCTCGCCCAGAGCAACTCGCTTTTGACTGCGTCGAGATCGATATAGTCGGTCTCGGGGTGGCGCATGACGCCGGTATTGGCACCATGCGAGATCATCCTGAGCCGGTGCCGCCTGATCTCGATCAGCGCGAGTGCATCCAAGGTGAGACCAACGACCGGCACCGGCGGGTCTTCCAGCCCCGGCGGGTCCGGCAAACCTGGCACGAGGGGCACATTCGCAGCCTTCACGCCTCGGTTGGCCAGATACAGAGATGTGGGGGTCTTGGACGAGCGCGACACACCAACCAGCACCACATCGGCTTCGACAATGCCGGCCTGCGCCTGCCCGTCGTCATGAGCGACGACGAAGTGCATTGCGTCGATCCGGCGAAAATAGTCGGCGTCCAGCACGTATTGCCGTCCCGGACGCGCGGCTGCGGTCGCACCGATTGCCTCCTGCAGGACGCCCAGGACGGGATCGAGGACGTTGACGACCGGAACGCCGAACCGAGCACAGGTCGTTTCAAGATCGTTTCTAAGTGCCTTGTCGATCACCGTCGACAGCACGGGACCCGGCTCGGTTTCGATGCCCTCCAGCACCCGATGCAACTGGAACCGGGTTCTGATGAGCGTCCACCGATGATACAGGATCGCGACGTGCTCGAACTGCGAGACCGTCGCACGTGCGATCGCATTCAGGGTCTCGCCGGTCGCGTCCGATACAAGATGTAGGTTCAGGCGAAGCTCGGTCATCAGAGCGAGGATAGCGTGGATGGAGGGGATATCCAGCGCCGCCGACCGGACTGGATGATCCCGTCTGTGGACGAACGGTCGACCGCTCCTCGACTGAGCCGTTCAACCGAAGCTTTCCGGCGACCTGGATAATCCGTCTCAGGCCTGATTTGACTGTGGTCTAGCGGCCTGTGCGTATGTGGATAGGCACTCGGCATCTTTGCAGAACATGGTGTACCCCGACATTCACAGTACCTCCCAACACAACCCCTCTCTTCAGAAATCTTCCTGATGGTTAGGGTAGGACGAACTCAGGCGCGGAAAATGATCGAAAAGAAGCTCTTGACGGCGCTGCAGGGAAAAGCCGTTTGGCCCCCTCCTGTGTGGCTGATGCGGCAGGCAGGTCGATATCTGCCGGAATATCGCGACCTACGTGGGCAGGCCGATTTCATAACTCGGTGCACGACGCCGGATCTCGCCGCGGAAATCACCATGCAGCCGATCAGGCGGTTCGGCATGGATGGAGCAATCCTGTTCAGCGACATCCTGATGGTGCCCTGGGCGCTCGGGCAGAGGCTGGCTTTTCTCGAGGGAGAGGGGCCTGTGCTGGACCCTGTTCGAGACGAGAGAACGATCGCCGGCCTCAGGTCGGCATCGATCCTCGAGGCGACCAGGCCGATCGTCGAGACCGTCCGGAATGTGCGCGCCGCGCTGGCGGAGAGTTTTCCTGGCACGGCTCTGATCGGCTTCGCGGGATCACCGTTCACGGTAGGATGCTATATGGTCGAGGGTGGAGGATCGAAGGATTTCATCGAAACGCGCCGCCTCGCCTATACGGCGCCAGAGCTGTTCAGCCGACTGATCGCGACGCTCGTTGCGGCGACTTCGGAGTACCTGTCGGCTCAGATCGAGGCAGGAGCCGATGCCGTCATGCTGTTCGACAGCTGGTCGGGCATTCTGCCGCCCTCACAGTTCAGGCGATGGGTGATCGAACCGACTTCAACGATCGTGCACGAGCTCAAGGCGCGGCATCCGGCCACTCCTGTGATCGGGTTCCCGCGTCTTGCCAGCCTCATGGCTGACACCTACGCGAGTGCCACCGGCGTCGATTGCGTTGCGCTGGATACGTCGGCCGAGCCCTCGCGTGTCGCCGAACGCATTCCGTTGCATCTCGCCTTGCAAGGCAACCTGGATCCACTGGCGCTGCTCGCCGGCGGCGCGGCGATGATGGAGGAGGCCTGCACTATCGCCGACGCTCTGAAAGGCCGCCCCCACATCTTCAACCTCGGTCATGGCGTTCTGCCTTCGACCCCGCCAGAACATGTCGCTGCGCTGGTCGAAGGTCTGAGGCAGCGATGAACCATGCTCCGTTTCGCCTTACCTCGACGCCTGCGGGAGATCCGAAACGACGTCTTCGATTGGCCGTCGTCCTATTCAACTTGGGCGGACCGGACCAGCCATCAGCGATCAAGCCGTTCCTGCTGAACCTGTTCCGCGATCCTGCTATCCTGCGTGTTCCGTTCTTCGTTCGCCCATTCCTCGCCCGCGTCATCGCCAGGGCCAGGGTGAAGCCGGCCACCGAGAACTACGCGATCCTGGGTGGCAGGTCGCCGCTGTTGGAATTGACCGAGGATCAAGCGAGATTGCTCGAAACCGATCTGAACACCGAGTTCGACGCGCAGTGTTTCGTCGCAATGCGTTACTGGCATCCCTTCGCTGCGGAGACGGTGCGATCGGTGTCGGCGTTCAAGCCGGATCGTCTCGTGCTCCTGCCACTCTATCCGCATTATTCGACGACGACGAGCGGCAGTTCGCTGACCGATTGGCGAGATGCGGCCGCGTCGGCCGGTCTGGCTGTCGAAACCACGACCCTCTGCTGCTGGTTCGAGGACGATGCTTTTCTGACAGCCACTGCGTCCATCGTGCGCCGGGCCATACGACACGCGCGTGCGAAGATCGGAGGTGATGCTCCTTTAAGAATCCTGTTTTCCGCGCATGGTCTGCCGCAGATCATCGTGGACCATGGCGATCCATACCGGTTCCAGATCGAGCGGACCGCATCGTCTCTCCTGCGGGTTCTGGCAGGCGATTTAGAGCGGGATTCGGCGGAAGACGATACGGTCGTGTGCTATCAGTCGCGAGCGACCCCCCAGAAATGGCTGGAGCCAAGTATCGAGCAAGAAATCGAGCGGGCTGCCCAGGACCAGGTCGCGATCTTGATTGTTCCAATCGCATTCGTGTCCGATCATTCGGAAACGCTCGTCGAACTCGATGTCGAATACAAGGAGGTCGCGACGAGGCTCGGGGTCCCCGGTTATTTTCGTGCACCGGCACAGAATTCCGACGGCGCGTTCATCGGCGCGTTGGCGACGATGACGCGGGCGGCGGTTGGACGTGGTCCCGGCCTTTGCTCCTTCGACGGTGCGAGCCGGTGTCCTCGTCGTTTCTCGGATTGTCCGCATGTCAGGTCGGGACGTTTGACCAGAATAGCCACTGCCAACGTGATCGAGCAAGGAGCGGGGCCGTGACGATTACCGCGCTGGCGCCGCTTTACCTATGGACGAAATCGCTGCATGTAGTTTCGGTGATCGCGTGGATGGTTGCGCTTCTCTATCTGCCTCGGCTGTTCGTCTATCACTGCGAAACGATACCAGGATCCGAGTCGAGCGAGCGGTTCAAGGTCATGGAACGGCGGCTCAGCAAGCAGATCGCCTTGCCGGCGATGCTCGCGACGACTTTCTTCGGCGTGCTTCTCGTCCTGACGCCTGGCGCGGTCAGTTGGAACGACGGGTGGTGGTATGCGAAGCTCGTTGGCGTCCTGTTGCTCTTCGGTTTTCATGGAGCGAGCAGCGGCTGGCGTCGAGCCTTCCTCGAGGACAGAAACCGAAAACCACAGCGCTTTTTTCGGTTTGCAAACGAGGTGCCGACGGTGTTGATGGTGACAATCGTGGTGATGGCGATCGTTCAGCCGTTCTGACGCCTGGCCGGGATGGTGGGCGCACAAGGGCTCGAACCTTGGACCCGCTGATTAAGAGTCAGCTGCTCTACCAACTGAGCTATGCGCCCCCGACCCTTCCGGCTGGCGGAGGAGGTAGGGGAGATCAGGCCTCAGCGCAAGTGCGCTTCGTCCATGCTTCATTCCGCCTTGAGTAGCCTGATCAGGCCGTCGAGCTGATCGAGCGAGTCGTAGTGCAATACGACCTGACCCCGTTTGCCATCGGAGGTGACCTTGATCCGCATCCCGAGAGCGGTCGTGAGCTCTCGCTCCAGCGCGATCGTGTCAAGAGACGGATCCGGTCGCGCCAAGCGCGCCGGAAATCTGTCCTTGGCTTTGGCCAGAGCTTCCGTCTGTCTGACATTCAGGCCTTTCGCCAGGATCGTGTTCGCGATCGTCGACGGGTCCGGGTGCCCGAGGATGGCTCTCGCATGTCCTGCGGAGAGTGCGCCACGACGCACGTCGAACTGCACGCTGGTGGGAAGGGAGAGAAGGCGCATCATGTTGGCGACATGGCTCCTCGACTTGCCGACGGAGGAGGCGGCCACTTCCTGTGTCATTCCGAATTCCTGCATCAGGCGGCGTAATCCTTCGGCCTCTTCGATGGCGTTCAGGTCCTGTCGCTGCAGATTTTCGATCAGAGCGGCGGCAAGCGCCGTCGCGTCGTCGAGATCGCGTATGTGAACCGGCACTTCGTGCAGACCTGCCTTCTGGGCTGCGCGCCAGCGCCGTTCGCCAGCGATGATCTGGAACGACTGTGCGTCATTCGGCATCGGTCTGACCAGAATCGGCTGCAGGATGCCGTGCATCGCGATGGATGCCGTCAGTTCTTCCAACGATTCCTCGGCCATCTCCTGGCGGGGCTGGTATGGACCGGGTGTGAGCAGGGCAATCGACAGAATATGTCGAGCGGCAGTCTGCTCTGGTTCGATCGACTGGTCGGCGTACAATGACGCCAATCCGCGACCTAGTCTCGACGGCCGCTCCTTCGGCTCACTCATAACCCGGCCCTCGACGGCGCAGAAGCTCATCGGCGAGTGCTTGATACGCTTGGGCTCCTGCCGACTTCGGATCGTAGGTCACGACCGGCTTGCCGTGGCTGGGAGCTTCCGACACTCGGACGTTGCGCGGGATGACGGTGTCGAACACATCCTGGCCGAAGAACGCGCGGGCATCCGCCGCGACCAGATCTGAAAGGTTGTTGCGTTTGTCAAACATCGTCAGCACGATGCCCTCCAGCATGAGGCGTTCGTTCAGGCTGCGTCTGACCCGATCGATCGTGCGGATCAGTTGTCCTACTCCTTCGAGAGCGAAGAATTCACATTGAAGCGGCACCAGGACAGCATCTGCTGCGACCAATCCATTCAGCGTCAACAGGCCGAGGCTCGGCGGGCAATCGATCAGGACGGATCGAAGCCCCGGCTGCGAGATCCTGATCACCTCTACAGCATCCCGCAATCGATGCTCGCGACGATCGTAGCCGACCAGCTCGATTTCAGCTCCCGCGAGATCAGTGTCGGCGGAGAGGAGAAACAGACCGTCGATACCGGCTGGACGTTGGACGCGATTTGCCAGCGATGGGTCCTGCAGGATGGCGTACGTCCCGCTTTGGCGAGATCGTTTTGTGATGCCCAACCCGGTCGATGCATTTCCTTGCGGGTCGAGGTCGATCACGAGAGTGGGGTGGCCAGACTGTGCCAGTGCTGCCGCCAAGTTTATCGTCGTGGTGGTCTTACCCACGCCGCCTTTCTGGTTGGTGATGGCCAGAACTCGAAGCGGGGTCGCATCAGGCGGGCTCGACTCGGCGGAGATGTCGCACCTCGATGATACACCCGTCACTTCCGGGGCTGGATGCGTGACGGGTGACAGACATCTGCCAGTCGCGTCGCGCTTCGGTCAGTTCGACTTCGACCTGAGCTCCTTTGATGAAGAAGCAGGCGCCCTCTTCTGCCAGCATTGGGGTCGCCAGCGCAAGAAGTCGAGGCAGACGGGCCAGCGCGCGTGCGGTCACGATCCGCGCGCCGACAATCCCGCATCGTTCTATCCGTTCGGCCACGACCCTTGCCGCAACGCCCAGTTCACGTGTGCACTCACGCAGGAATGCCGCCTTGCGGCGATTTGCTTCGACGAGGATGACGGGACGGGTCGACGCGATTGCGACGACCAGGCCCGGGAAGCCCGCGCCCGAACCGAGGTCGACCACTTCCCCATGCGGCGGTAGAGCTTCGACCAGGGCGAGGCTGTCGGCGATATGTCTCTGCCATAATTGCTGAAGCTCGAGTTGACCTACGACATTGATCGTCCGGTTCCATCGGGTGATCAGCGTTTCGAAGCGCCGGAGCCGAGCCAATGTTTCACGTGAAACATTGGGCGGCTGGTCAGGCCACCTGTCGCTCAAGGCGTCGTAGATGAGCGATCACGGCCAGAACTGCTGGCGGCGTCAGTCCTGGGATACGGCGGGCTTGAGCAAGACTGTCGGGTCGCACCGCTTCGAGGCGCTCCTTCATCTCGGTGCTGAGACCACCGATTCCGGCATAGTCGATGCTCGCGGGTATCCTCAGAGCTTGCTCCTCTCTGAGCGTCGCGATGTCGCGCGATTGCCGCTCCAGGTAGCCGCTGTAGACTGCCTCGGTCCGAAGATATGCCCGTGCTCGCTTTGGCAGCTCGAGAAGCCAAGGCGGGTGATCCTCGGCACTTTCGGGATTTGTCGAGGAGCCCAGAATGGTGAGGATGGACCGCCGTCCTCCATGGTCGACGACCGTCTCTTGCCGAGCGCGTTCCAGAGCCAGCGTGATCGCGTCGCGGTCACTTCTGAACAGGCTGGCGCGGGCTCGTCCGACGCAGCCGATTGCAATGCCGAGAGGCGTCAATCGCATGTCTGCGTTATCCGATCGAAGCGTGAGCCGGTATTCCGAACGTGACGTGAACATTCGATACGGCTCCGTCACACCGCAGGTCACCAGGTCGTCGATCATGACGCCGATATAGGCCTGGTCGCGCCCGAGCGCGATCGGACCACTTCCTCCCGCCAATCGGGCGGCGTTCAGACCGGCAAGCAGGCCTTGGCCAGCAGCCTCCTCATAGCCGGTCGTGCCATTGATCTGTCCCGCAAGGAAAAGCCGCCGGATCCGCTTGACGGCAAGGGTTGAGTCGAGCTCACGCGGATCGACATGATCATACTCGATCGCGTAGCCCGGGCGACTGATCTCGGCTTTTTCCAGTCCCGGAATTGTCGAGAGGAACTCGGCTTGCACATGAGCGGGAAGACTGGTCGAAATGCCGTTCGGATAGACGATGTCGCCGTCTGGCCCGTCCGGCAGGCCCTCGGGTTCGAGCATGACCTGGTGTGTCTGCCGGTCGGCAAATCGGACGATCTTGTCCTCGATCGACGGGCAGTAACGCGGACCGATCCCGGTGATGCCGCCGCCATAGATCGCCGACCGATGAAGGTTGGCGCGGATGACGGCATGGGTCTGCTCCGTCGTGCCGGTCACGTAACATGCGAGCTGCGGCAAGATCGGCTTGTCGTGGAATCGGCTGAACATTTCAGGTTGATCGTCGCTTCGGTCTTGCGTCAGCGATCGCCAATCGATGCTGGTTCGCGATAGTCTCGGAGGCGTTCCGGTCTTGAGACGAGCCATGCGCAGGCCGATCGCTTCCAGATTCCTCGCGAGATGTTCCGAGGGAGCATCTCCCGCGCGACCCGCCTTGATGGTCTCGGAGCCGATATGGATCACGCCACGCAGGAAGGTTCCCGCGGTGATCACGACGGCTCCGCCGAGGAGACAGCGCCCATCCTCGCACTGAACGCCCGACACGCTGTCGCCATCGACGAGGAGTTCCGCCGCGGCGCCATCGAGCAGTATGAGGTTGGCTGTCTCGCGCAGAACTGCCTGGATCGCTTGCCGGTATCGCCCACGGTCCGCCTGAGCTCGCGGTCCCTGCACAGCCGGCCCCTTGCTCCTGTTGAGAAGCTTGAAATGGATGCCTGCCATGTCCGCGGCTCGCGCCATCACGCCGTCCAACGCGTCGATCTCACGGACGAGGTGCCCTTTCCCGATGCCGCCAATGGCCGGATTGCAGGACATCTGCCCAAGCGTGCGCGTGTCGTGCGTCAGCAGGAGCGTCGCGGCACCGAGTCGCGCTGAAGCCGCCGCTGCTTCGCATCCGGCATGGCCGCCGCCGACAACGATGACGTCGAACTGAGCATCCATGGTCATTTGCCGATGCAAAAGGTGGAGAAGATATCGCCGAGAAGATCGTCCACGCCGACGTCGCCTGTCAGTCGGCCTAGGCTATGAAGCGCCTGGCGCAGATCCTCGGCACGAAGCTCCGCGATCGTTGCCGTCCGAGCTCGATGCAGGTGATCGAGCGTCGTCTGAATGCAACTTCGATGACGTGTACGGGTCATCGTTGGCACCGGGGCGCCTGTCGTTATTCGCTGTGCTATGTTCGCCAGCGTTTTCCGCAATGTCGGGATGCCTTCGCCCGTCTTGGCACTCACTGCCAGTGCGCCGCATGGCGCCACCTCGAGATCGACCTTGTTGGAGACCCAAACAGCACCCGGGGCGCGTGCATTGAGAGGTGTGGTGGCATGGCCTGACGTCACGACCAGGACCAGGTCGGCGATCTCGGCCGCGTGTCTTGCCCGCCTGACGCCTTCCTGCTCGACCTCGTCGCCGCTTTCTCGAAGGCCCGCCGTGTCGAGCAGAGTGATCGGCACATCGCCAATTACCAACCTTGTCTCGACCACATCCCGTGTCGTTCCCGGCAAGCCTGAAACGATCGACACGTCCCTCTCGCTCAGCGAATTGATAATGCTCGACTTTCCGACGTTTGGTTCGCCCACCACCGCGATCGTCAGCCCTCGTCGCAGCGCTTCACCCCGTTTTCCGTCCGCCAGATGCGCAAGCATCGCGTGCTCCAACGAAGTAATGTCCGCTGCGAAGCCATCGTCCTCCACATCATCGCTTTCCGCCGGGAAGTCGATCAGAGCCTCCTGTCCTGCCACGAGCCGACGAACACGTGCCGCCCAGCCGATGTAAATCTCGCTCAACTGTCCTGTCGACTGCGCCAACGCCTGCTGACGTTGTGTTTCGGTTTCAGCATCGATGAGATCGGCGATGCCCTCGGCTTCGATGAGATCGATGCGTCCCCGCATGAATGCACGCCGGGTGAACTCGCCGGGTTCCGCCGGTCGGCCGCCCCACGAACGAAGCGATTCCGAGACCGCGTCGACAACGGCAGGACCGGCATGGAGATGGAGCTCGACGCAGTCCTCGCCCGTGTAGCTGCCGGGTCCCGGAAACCACAAGACCAGGCCTCGGTCAAGAATGCCATTTTCGCCGACCAGGTCGCGCAGCGTCGCCTTCCGTGCGCGCGGACGCGGTCGCGTGAGCCGGTCGAGAAGGGTTCCGGATGCGGGTCCGCTGATCCGGATGATCGCGATGCCGCCGCGGCCTGCTCCCGTCGCCTGCGCGAAGATCGTGTCGCTCACGTCCGACACGCGCTAACCCTCCCGACTTGGCGAGCCAGCACTCACCGTTTGAGATTGGGGCATCGACGTCGATCTGCTGCCTAGTCCAATCGGCACTCGCCATCCTAGGCTGGGCTCGGAACACGAGGAGGCCATTCGGGCAGCGAAGACCTGATCGTCACTCGTCATCTCACACGTCACAAGAACCGCGTCCTGGACACCCTTCCTGGCGCGACTGGAGCCCAGAGCGATGTCGAAAGCTGTCCGCATGCACACCACCGGTGGTCCGGAGGTCCTGAAATGGGAGGATGTGGCGGCCCCGACCCCTGGACGGGGCGAGGTGCTAATCCGCCAACTGGCTGTGGGTCTCAACTTCATCGATATCTATTTTCGGACTGGCCTATACAAGCTGCCGGGATTGCCGGCCGTGATCGGCATGGAAGGCGCCGGAGTCGTCGAGGCGCTGGGCGCCAGCGTCGAGGACATCAAGATCGGAGATCGGGTCGCGGTTGGCCGCGGCCGGGGGGGCCGGCCCCCCCGCCC